>JAOMYS010000022.1 GCA_028372485.1 Rickettsiaceae bacterium
CTGCTAAGGGAGCTATACGGAATCTCATCGCTATAGAATCAACCTATCAATTAACAATCACTTTCCATTTACCGAATATATCAGCTTAGCAATCAGATCTTCTAAGTTTAAGGCAGATTGGGTAAATTTAATCTTCTCTCCCGAAGCTATATTCTCATCGGAATTACCCGGAATAATGCGAATATATTTACCACCCAACAATCCACTGGTAGATATCGCAGCTCTTGAATCTTTCGGTATGTTTATATGTGAGTCCACATAAAATTTTGCAACTGCGTAGTAAGTATCCTTGTCAATAGATAGATTTTCTACGTAACCTATCTTAATTCCTCCAAGCTTTACATCCGTTCCTTTTGAAATGCCATCAATATCTTGAAAACTCGCAAATACGCTATAGCTAGTAGAACTATTCTTAATGTCACTTATTCCATAAGCGAACCAGAAAAAAGACGCAGCCACTAGTATGACGATAAAGCCTACTAAAATTTCAATTACATTAGTTTTCATCTTAATCTCCCCACCTACGGATTCCACCTAACATAAGTTGTATCATGAGCAGAAATCTCTTCATTTTGCACATTCACATTATGAGCATATTTAGTACCAGTTACGTTTGGCATATGTTTTTTTTGCCAGCTATACGCCCTACCCCCTTCTTTTTCCGGTGTTTTTGAAGATAAATAATGTAGCCAAGAATGCCACATGGCTGGAACTTTTGAACCATCTTCTATACCGTTATATATGACAAATCTCTTATTGCGCCCTAGATAATCTTTCGCTCTAGATATAAAATACCTATTTCCAAATTGGTCTTTACCAATCATTTTACTAAAGAGTCTTATAAATAATTTACGCATACTATCAGATTATCTTTTTAATATATCTATCTACAATTAGGATTATCCCTAGCAGACACAGCCAAGCTGTCCGCAATCTCATTGCCTTCATTATTAGAGTGTCCCTTCACCCAAGACCAAATGATATCGTGTTTTTCTATTTCGTGCTGTAAATTTTTCCATAATTCTACATTCTTCACTGGCTTGTTGTCACTTTTACGCCAATTATTTTTTTTCCAATTATGAATCCACTCTGTAATGCCCTTTTGTAAATATTTGCTATCTGTATATAGCCTCACTTTACATGATTGCTTTAAGCATTTAAGGGCAGATATTGCAGCTTGCATCTCCATTTGATTATTTGTGGTACTTGCTTGATGCCCACGTATCTCTTTTCTTTTATCTTTAAATATCAAAAGAGCGCCCCAACCTCCTTGACCTGGATTACCAGAACATGCTCCATCTGTATATATTTCTACAAAGTTCGGTTGATCATTCACTGGTAAAGTTCTTTTATTTCTCCTTACGGAATTTATCAATTGAAATAATCTCAGCAGAAGTACTATCCTCTTGCTTAGAGTTAGGCTTTATTCCCTCTTTATCTTTCTGATTTTTGTTATCAAAACGTGGATCAGCTATAATTGTATCTTTTGAAGATTCTCGTTGGCGATCTTCTATATCGCTATTTTTGAACTGTATGCTAAAATTCGCTATAGGATCTGCAAAATCCGTAAGGGCAGCGAAAGGCACTTCTATTGTTTCTGGCGCACCATGAAATGCTAAATTTACTGAAAACTTATCATCTTTGACCTGTAGCCCCTTAAATTGATGCTGTAGTACAATTGTTATCTCCTTTGGATAATTTTGTTTCACCCTTTTTGATAAAATCACATTCGGATGATCAGTGTGGAAAGAGATATAAAGTGAGTAATCATTAAGTAAACCATGGTTTTGTACGTCTAACAGCACCTTCTTAAGAATGCCAAGCATAGCTTGATCTATCAAATATTGGTAATCAACTATCATATAAAAATATTAAATTAATATAGTATACAACCCACAAAGAGGAAGAACATATAGGGGCTTTTCTGTTGCCAGGTAAGCCCCCAAACCCCGTGGCTAGCTACAATTAAGCAGCAGCCGCAAGACGATTATTATCGTTTGCATTTACTTTTTTTGACCCATGATCAAAAGATCCAGCGGAATCATACTGAGTAAAAATTATTCCTTTATCAAGCTCGTCGATCCTATTTCGCTCCCATATATGTAGACTAATACAAACATCTACCAAATATGGTGGAAGCGCCGGGTACCGCCCCCGAGTCCGAAACCCTTATTCCAAATAACGTTTATTACTATAGCTGCAACTTAAGCAGCAATTCATTGTAATACACTCCAGTCATATTTGTAAAGGCTATTTCAGCGATTTATAGATTTCTTATATGTTTTCAATTTATTGAACATTCCTTTATAAGGTAATCTAATTAACAAAATATTTGATAATACTTAGCTCTTTATGTTATAGTCACTTGAAGTTGAATTGGCGTCTATTTATATTGCGATTTAATGTTAAGAACAGTTTTTAAAAATTTTTCTTTTATAGCTACGATTTTTATATTTGTTGCTGCAACAGTTGGAATGTTTTCAGTTGAGGCAGCACCTAATAAAAAGACCTCATATAAGAAAAAAATACCCCTACCAGTACAAACTAGTATGGTAGTGGATGGAAAATCAGGAAAAATTCTTCATGCACATAATGCACATAAAGTAATATACCCAGCATCTCTTGCTAAACTTATGACAGCTTATTTGCTTTTTGAAAATTTAGAATCTGGTAAATTTACACTAAACGATAACTTATATGTTTCAAAACATGCAACTCGTGCAAAACCATCAAAGCTGCATTTAAAACATAAGGAATATATAAAAGTGCGTGATGCAATCCTAGCTCTGAATGTAAAATCAGCAAATGATGTAGCGATTGTTATTGCAGAGAATGTAGCTGGTTCTGAAAAGAAATTTGCTACATTGATGACAAAAAGAGCGCATCAACTTGGTATGAAAAGTACAAATTTTACCAACGCCTCTGGGTGGCATAATTCTAAACAAGTTACTACTGCTTCTGATCTTGCCAAACTCTCTATTGCCATAAAACGTGATTTCCCACAATATTATCATTTTTTCAAGCGAAATGGATTTAAATATAAAGGTCATTATATCGCTGGGCATAATAAGATTACGAAGACATATCCTGGCGCAGAAGGTCTCAAGACAGGATTTCATATACCTGCTGGATATAATATAATCACCACAGCTTCTCGAAATAACAAAAATATAGTAGGGATAGTCACAGGTAGCCCCAATGCAGCAGGACGTGATAAAAAGATAGTCAGACTACTTGATAAATATCTAGGTGTAAAACATAAAACTATTAAACGAACTAAGAAAAGTAAAAAGAGCAACGCCGTTAAAAAGCAACTGGCTTAGCATACTAATATGTACGTAAAGCACTCTTAATATTATTCCTGATCAGGATTCTCTCCTTGTAAATCTCTAGCACTAACCTTATCACCTACACTTTTATCGCATATACCCTTATATTGAAATTGTCCGAATTTCTGCTCAAGATCATATGTGTCAGTTCCTATAGAACGCTTTCCTAACAGTTTTTGTTTATTACCTTGTTGCTGCTCTTCTTCATTTGGTAACTCTTCATATTCTGTTAAAAAAGTTATCTTTCTCTTTGTCGTGGAAAATTTTTTCTTAAAACTTTGCAACTCATCTGCACTAATTTTGTTATTTGCAATTCCTAAAACTTTGATTTTAGTCTTATCAATTATATTTGCTAATATTTTTAAGCCAAAATCAGTGATATTATTCCATGAAATATCTAGATACTTCACTTGGGTTTTTAGAAGCACCTCTGCTAGTAACTCAATACTTTTATCATTCAATCTGATTTGATCAGCATATACATGCGTCACTTTTTTCAGAGAATTCTCTAGCTCATTAACAAACTCTTCCATTTCTTTTTCATAATCTTCAGGAGAAATATCAATGTCTAAATCTGAACAATCAGAATTATAATCTTCATATGAATCCATAATTACTATTTTAGTAACATCAGGATTGTTTCTTGCAAAATCTTCAATTAGCTCTGAATTTAATGATGAATATTCTCTATTTCCTTTATTTTTATCTTTATCGATATATGAGTAAGCCATATCGTTATTTAAATTTCATCTCTTTCAAAAGCAACATCACAATAAAATCTGATCTCAGGAGAGTATTTCAGATCCACTTTGCGTGTTATATAATTACGAATGATATATTTTGACTCCTCAAGTGCATCTAAAATTTGATCCGAACTATATTCAGTATTAAATGGCAAGAAAAAACAGTTCACTATTCTCAAATCCGGGCTGATATTGACCTTTGTAATAGTAAGTGGGCACGGAACAAGAATAGGTGACAGCTTTGCACAACGGCTAAAACACTCAGCTAAACTGACATTTATTAAGCGAGAAATTTGTAACTGTCTCTGAGACTGCTCTTTCTCACGTATTTTAAACTTAAAGTTTTTTTTGCTCTTCGACAACTTCAAAAACCTCTACTGAATCATCAATTTTTATATCGCTATAATTCTCAAATGCAATACCGCATTCAAATCCTTCACGAACTTCTTTTACATCCTCTTTAAATCGCTTCAGCGTTTTAAGCGTACCTTCATGTATTACAACATTTTCTCTAAGCAAACGCACAGATGCTCCTCGCTTAATAATACCTTTTGTGACATAACTACCAGCTATCTTGCCTACTTTAGAAATGTTAAACACCTCTCTAATATCGACAGAACCTATATATTCCTCACGTAAAATTGGTGAGAGCATACCACTCATGATAGATTTAACATCATCAATCAGATTATATATTATAGAATAATATCTGACATCAATTTTATCCGCCCTAGCAGCCGCTGATGCTGCATTATTTGCTCTTACATTAAACCCTACAACTAAAGCACCGGATGCAGTTGCAAGCATTATATCAGATTCCGTAATAGCACCAACGGCGCTGTGAAGAACCTTTACCTTCACCTCATCACTTTCAATCTTCTCTAAAGTAGAAATAATAGCTTCAGCTGACCCTTGCACATCACATTTGATGATCATAGGTATCTCCTTTATCTTACTCTCACCTGATGCCTTCAGGAATAAGTCTTCTAAACTCGTTTTTTCTGCTGTTACTTTAGAATTTTTTGCTTTCCTAATTCTGTAATCTACGATTTCTCGTGCTTGCTTATCAGTCTTTACAACATTAAAACTATCACCTGCTGAAGGCGAATCATTGAGTCCATATAATTCTACAGCAATTGATGGAGAAGCTTTTTGTACAGAATGACCCTTGTCATTACAAAGATTTTTGATACGACCATAGGATTTCCCTGCAATCACAAGATCCCCTATCCTTAAAGTACCTTTTTGCACAATTACAGTTGCTATTGTACCTTTACTTTGATGAACTCTTGACTCAATCACAACACCAGATGCAGGAAGGCTAGGATTAGCCTTCAGTTCCTGCATCTCTGCTAGAAGCAAAATTGCTTCTTCCAGCTTGTCAAGATTCTGCTTAGTCGCAGCAGAGACTTCTACCGTTATTACATCTCCACCAAGATCTTCTGGTACGAGCTCATGTGTTAAAAGTTCATTCTTAACTCTAGCAGTATCAGCTCCTTCTTTATCGATCTTATTGATCGCAACAATAATAGGAACATCCGCAGCTTTTGCATGGCTTATAGCCTCAATTGTTTGTGCTTTAATACCATCATCAGCAGCAACTACCAATACCACAATATCAGTAATATTAGCTCCACGAGTACGCATCTCTGTAAATGCCTCATGACCTGGTGTATCAATGAATGTAATCATTTTATCATCTGATATAGTAACATTGTAAGCGCCTATATGCTGAGTAATCCCTCCCGCTTCGCTAGATGCAATATCTGTTGATTTCAAAGCGTCAAGAAGAGAAGTCTTACCGTGGTCTACGTGACCCATAATTGTTACAATAGGAGCTCTTGACTCTGCATTTGCTTCATCATCCTCTATATCTGTTAAAATATTTTCAATATCAGATTCTTTTACATGCTTCACCGAATGCCCAAGTGATGTAGCAACAATCTCTGCCGTATCTGAATCAATAGACTGCGTTCCTGTTGCCATAATACCTAGCTTCATGAGCTCCTTAGTAACATCAGGCAATTTTTCAGACATTCTATTTGCAAGCTCAGTAACAGTAATAACTTCTGGTATTATCACTTCTCTATAAACCTTTTCTGCTTTTACTGCATCACCCAAATTTTTTCTTCTTTCCTTAGCCCTTGCTCTTTTGAGCGAAGCAAGAGAACGTGATTTGAATGGAGCATCACCAGAATCCTGATCAAGCATATGAATAATATCAGACTTTTTCAGTTTTTTTGGTTCAAGAGTTTTAGGCTTTACTGGAATAGTCTTTTCTTCTTCTGGCTTAGAGTCGTATTTCTTCTCATCTTTCGAATGAAGAGCCCTGTCCCTTGAATGTTCTTTTTTACCGGAATTATCAGAATCTTGAGACGATAATTCGTCAACAGCTTTAGGCTTTTGATTCATTTGAGCAATCACGCTCAGAGTATTAATTTTAGGTTTTTCATCTGACTTAGATTCTTTAGCCTTCTCAAGCGCTGATATCCTTCTCTGATCATGTATATTGGAATCACCGTCAGCAGGTACTTTTCTATTATCTATGGTTAAATCCTTACCAACTACCTTACCATGCTTTATTTCAACTACTACAGCACCAGATTTACCTAGAGTTTTTGTAAGTTTCTTGGGAACAGAAGACCTCCTTCCTAAACTTAATTTAGAAGCACCAAGTGTAAGTTTTGTTGTTTTCTTCTTATCATCTGACATCTGGTATATCCTAATAATTAAATTATCTTAAATCAGTGTACACTAACAGATTTACAATCTGTTAGTAACGTAAAACTTTATCTGCCAAAGTAGATCGTATATTTTAAAAAATAAAATCCAAACCTAATAATCTAACAGAATGTATCGAAAATCAACGCTCAATGCTACTTTGTTCTTTAGCGAAATTGATTAGCGATTCCACATCTTCCGTGGCCATAACACTCTCTGGAACGATTTCTCTAAATTCAGAAATTGTCACCTCAGCTAAATCCTCTATATTTTTCACTCCAAACTCAGCCAACTTCAATATATACTCGGATGGTAAGTCAAGAGCATCAAGTAAATCTTGCTCTACACCTAATTCTTCCAAGCCTTCAATAATCCTATCATTTTGACTTTCGACACAATTTATAGCACGGTTTTGTATCTCTTCAACCAATTCCCGACTCAAGCCTTCAATGTCAGTAAGAGAATGGGAATCTGCATATGCTATTTGGTCGATCGATCCATAACCTTCTGCAGAAAGAAGCTGAGCAACAACTTCATCTACCTCAAGATTTTGCATAAATAATTCCGTTGTATTAGAAAATTCTTCGCTGCGACGTTTAGATTCCTGCTCTTCTGTCATTACATCAATCTTCCAGCCAGTAATTTTAGATGCTAACCTTACATTCTGCCCTCTTCGCCCAATAGCCATGCTTAGCTGATCATCTAAAACGATAGCTTCTACCTTATTCCTATCTTCATCGAACACAATTTTTGTAATCTCAGACGGAGTCATAGCATTAATAATAAATTGCGCTGCATTGGTATTCCAATTAATTACATCAACTTTTTCACCTGCTAGTTCATTCGTTATAGATCTTACCCTACTACCTCTAACACCAACACAAGAACCTACCGGATCTATAGACACATCATGAGCAAACACAGCTATTTTTGCCTTTGAACCAGGTTCACGTGCTATAGCTTTTATCTCTATGAGATTATCATAAATTTCAGGCACTTCCATTTCAAACAATTTCCTTAGGAAATCATCATCAGTTCTTGAAAGAAAAATCTGAGCCCCTTTGGCTTCAGAACGTACATCTTGAACATAAGCTTTTATCCTGTCACCAACTTGAAATATCTCACCTCTAATTTGCTGATTGCGTTCAAGAATTGCTTCCGCGCGACCAACATCAACTATTATATTACCAAAATCTATCTGCTTAACAGTACCATTTAATATATCACCTTTACGATCTTTATACTCTTTGTACTGACGCTCTCTCTCTATCTCACCAACCTTCTGTACTATTACTTGTTTTGCAATTTGAGCAGTCACCCTTCCAAGGTCAATTGGCGGCAATAATTCTTTTACTTCTTCGCCGATTTTAGCATCCGCTCTTATAATTAGTGCATCTTCAAGGGTAATCTGCAATACTGAATCTTCCACCTCTTCTACAATATCACGAATACGAAACAAGTTGATTCTACCAGTATTGGGGTCTATCTGAGAACTGATATTTTGATCAAAGCCATACTTCTTGCGCCCAGCAGTCGCAATAGCCTGCTCCATCGCTTCTATCAAACTAGCTTTAGAAATATCTCTCTCCTTCGATACCGCATCAATTATCTGCAGAATCTCAGCTTTATTCATATTATCCATATTTTATGCCTTCATTTTAGAATGATTATTTTTTATTTAACAACGACCTAAATTCTTCTTCAGTAAATACTAAATTCGCTCTCCTAATATTACCAAGATCAAGAGATATTTCGTCATCTCCTGAGCGTAAAATAATATTCTCACCATCTACTCTCAATAACTTTCCTTTGTACGTTGATTTACCATTTGAAGCGATTTTTAAACGAATTTTTACTTCACGATTTGTAAATTTAACAAAATCCTCTAGTCTCACAAGAGGCCTTTCAACACCAGCTGAAGATACTTCTAAAAAATACTTACCAGAGATCGCATCTTCAACATCCAAAATCGCTGAAATATTACGACTTACAAAACTACAATCCTCTACGCTTACTCTATTACCGTCTAACTTCTCTATCAAAACCTCAACGATTTTCCTAATATCCCCGTGAATAGTAACTTTAACCAAAGAAAAACCAAATTTATTAATTGGGGTTTCTATTAAATCAAATATCTTGCTTTCCATACTTATTAAATACTGTCCATAAATTAAAAGGCGGGCCAAAGACCCGCCTTAAACGATATATTAGTCAACTTCATGCGAAGTATAGAACAAACATCCATACACTTCAAGAACAATGTTGGCATCACCTAGGCATTACTAATAACTATAGTCAATTTAGATGAGAAAACTTTCCTCCAAACTGTCATCAGTGTAAATTTGAGTACGTAAGATATGAGAACCCCCTCAACCTGTCATCCCGTAAATTCGAGTATTAATATACGAGAATTATACGGGATCTCTAGAGTGTTAAGGTTTTACCGATATGAGATTCCGTATAGCCCCCTTAGCGATCGCTTACGGAAAGACAGCGGGAGCGAAAGTCACGTGCGGAAAAACAGTTTAGTATTACGCAAGGTTAATCCCGTTATTAATAGGAGAGATCAAACAAAGCATGATAATCTACTTAAATACACCCTGCATTGAAAATTTCATAATGCTATTATCAAGATGCGCAGAAAGTATTTCCTTTATTTTACCTTGATCTTTAACCTTTTTATTATCCTGATTTAAGGTTATCTGACCAGCTTTTGCATCTTCTATAAGGTGATCAAGGATCTGTTTTTTAGTGTTCTTACCATTCATATATTTCAATGCAAATTTATCAAAGAAATCTACGCCAATAGGTGCATGAACGTTATTTGTCAGCCAACTATTATTAGTATGATTCGCCTGATATGAAGCCATTTCAGTTAGCTCTGGTTTGTCTAATTTTATCTTCCCCTTATCTCTTTCTACCAAAGAAATCTCCATATAACCCTTGATGATAAGATTCATCGCATTTTGTAATAAGTCATTCTCTATCTGAGCTTGCCTGTTAGCTTTAAATTTCTGATTCGCTTTATCTACAACAGATTTAAAACTAAGTGGATACCCCCTATTTTCAACAAATACATATAAGATAGCCTTAAGCAAAGGAGACCTTGTACCTATATTTTGATCTTTGCTTCCTTTGAAATAGAACTTCAAAGCTTCATCAGACTCTAAATCAATCTTGTCTAACTCTTTTTCCGGGGTGACATCAAAAGACAAAGCAAATTTCTTTGCATGTTCATTATTCAAAGCTCTATCTAACTTTACACTTTTATGACACAATAATGTACTTCTGAATCTTCTGTTAGTAATGAAATCCATATATTGTTCCGTTCTGACAATATCATTAATGCCTTGCAATTTTTCAACAATAGACGGAGCCATGTTACCCAAATACATTGATGCAAGAGAACAGTCAGAAAGATATTGTAATTCCCTCTTCCCAGCTTCTTCTACAAACTCGTTAAAATAATATTGCTTGTTTTCATCTTCAAGATGATCATGACGCAGGTAATGATCCCCTTGTTTTGAAAGAAGCTCTGCCTCTTGTGACATCACTTTAGCATAGGGTGTTTCTACACCTTTTAAGCTATCTTTTACAAAATTAAGAAGCGCACGTGACTGAGACACTTTTTCATTCGGATTTTGAAAATTCTTAGAATGATATAGCATCATATCCCTGATTGTTCTTATCATGTTCCAACCAGGAAGAGTATTGTAACTTATATATGCTATTCCGCTTTCCGTTAAATGGTCTCTAACTACATCAAAAATTTTATCACGTACAAAGTCTGGAACCCAAGAAATTACGCCATGACAAACAATATAATCAAATTTACCAAATGACTCATCAATATCAGTAATAGAACAATGCTTTAACTCAATATTCTTGAGTCCCATTGCTTTTATATTCTTTTGCCCGGCTTCAATCTGCACTTTTGACAAATCAACACCAACATATTGACCCTTAGGATAATACACAGCATGAGGAATTATGTTCCCACCTTCAGCACAACCAAGCTCTAGAACCCTAGCTGTTTCAATTTTCGGAGATTTCATTCCAAAAAGAGCGCCAAGAGTAGCTAGCCTTTCAGGGCTACTCTGGGAATATGGATAGCTTTGATATGGCGTTTCATCATATGTATTCTTTGTATTATTTTCAGTCATATTATTGATATTATTTATAGTTATTTCAGTAGTATTTTATTCTTAAACTGGAAATTTATAAGCAAGACCTATCGTGAACTCACCTACACCAATTGTTTTCTTAATTGGTTTTTGACTATCATACTTTGGAGTAAAACCAGTAGGAATTGTTGCTTCAGTCCCATCTACATCTAGGGTATCATACTTAATCTTTATATCATTTACAACATAAAGTTTTGCACCAAAATCCAGACTCAGATTATCCATTATATCTTTTGTAAAGCCAGTACCTACTTGCCATGAAAAACAATTGATATTATTTTTATTGACTCTAAAAAATGGGGCGTTAGGAGTAGCCGTTGTACCATTTGCATAAGCATTCGTAGTTGATTCAGTATATTTTATTGACATGTTAGCAACGCCTACACCAAACATAGCATAAGGCTTAACACCAGCAAATTGCTCTGACATAGAATATATTAATCTCAAATTAAAGATCTTTGCATCAGCTTTAGTCTTACCTGATCCATCACTATCAGGGAAAACTCTTGCAGCAGGTAGAGTGTATCCTATTCTATATTTTGGACGATGACTTGCAGATACTTCAACTTTCATATTTGGGTAAAAAACATACCCTATACGCCCACCATACATAGGAGAATTATCCAATCTTAGGTCTGTTTTAAAACCCTTTTCATCTTTATAGGAAAACTTTTTGATTACAGGTTCAGAAAGACCAAAATCTGCTCCGATATAAACTTCTCTATAATCTGCATCATTCACATCAGATTGAGCCATTGACGCATTTGCAAAAATTAAAGAAGTAGTAGCAAGAAGTATAGCCTTTGATCTTAATATCTTTTTTACCATGATAAGTCTCCTAATTGTTAATTGATCACGAAAATACATATAGCGCATTTTACAGTCAA
>JAOMYS010000023.1 GCA_028372485.1 Rickettsiaceae bacterium
ACAAACGTATTTGCTAGTAACACTTCTATTACTTAAGCTCTACTTTAGCTCCAGCAGCTTCAAGCTTTGCCTTTGCATCATCAGCATCAGCCTTTGAAACACCCTGCTTTAATGGAGATGGAGCACCATCCACTAATTCCTTAGCTTCCTTTAATCCAAGACTGGTAATAGCTCTTACAGCTTTAATTACTTCAATCTTCTTATCACCCGCAGCAGCCAAAACAATATCAAACTCTGTTTTTTCTTCCGCAGCGTCAGCAGCTCCAGATGCAGCTGGCGCAGCAGCAGCTACTGGAGCAGCAGCTGATACACCCCATTTCTCCTCAAGAAGCTTAGCTAAATCAGCTGCTTCCATCACCGTAAGAGCAGATAAATCCTCTGCAATTTTTTCTACGTTTGCCATAAATTCCCTCTTTTCTTTTTTTTTATTATTAATTTTTATCTATACGGGCTTGTATAACCCTTGCAAGCTTACTGGCTGGAGCTTGCAATATACCAACAATCCCAGAAGCTGGGGCTTGCAATATACCAACAATTTTTCCTCTGAGAGAATCAAGTGAAGGTAATTTAGCAAGCTCCTTAATAGCACTGACATCAAGGTTTTTCTCGTTTACTACGCCACCAATAATTTTCAAATTATCGTTAGCTTTAGCAAATTCTACTACGCCCTTTGCGGGCGCAACAGCATCTTTAGAGTAAGCTATCGCAGTAGGACCAGAAAACATCTCAGCATCATAATCCACACCTACATTTGAAGCTGCTATTTTCGCAAGCGTATTCTTAACAACTTTAAATGAAGCACCACTCTCCCTCAAATTACAACGTAACTTTGTAACTTCAGAAACTGTTAAACCATGGTAATGCACTATAATTACAGAATTAGAAGACTTATACACCTCTTCTAATTCTTTTACAAAATTTTTCTTATTAGATTTTAACACCTGTTTATCTCCTCAAATATTTAATGCGTAATTGTTGATAAATCAATCCTCAAGGAGGCACCCATAGTAGAAGATAGTGAAACTTTTTTCAAATAAGCACCTTTTACACCACTTGGCTTTGCTTTTATAACCGAATTCAAGAATACCTGTGTATTTTTAAGCAAATCACCTTCCGTAAATGAAACCTTACCAAGGCCAGCATGCACTATCCCAGCTTTTTCTACCCTATACTCAACCTGCCCATCTTTAGCCTTCTTAACAGCAGAAGCAATGTCAGCACTTACAGTACCCAGCTTAGGATTAGGCATCAGCCCCTTAGGACCAAGAACCCTTGCAACCTGCCCTACAACACCCATCATATCTGGAGTTGCTATACATACATCAAAGTCGATTTTACCAGACTTGATCTCATCAATTAATTCACTAGATCCAACTAAATCAGCTCCCGCATCTTTAGCATCCTTTTCTTTTTCCTCTTTACAAACAACAGCAACTCTTACATCTTTACCAATCCCAGAAGGCAAAGAAACAACACCTCTTACCATTTGATCGGAATGACGAGCATCAACACCAAGATTGATTGCTACATCCAAAGTTTCATCAAATTTGGTAAAACTATTTTTTTTGATAATAGAAATTGCATCCTCTAAAGAATACTCTTTATCTTGATCCACTTGCTTTTTTACAGACTCTATTTTCTTTCCCATAATACAATTATTTCACCTCAATACCCATAGATTCAGCAGAGCCCTGTATAATCTTAGCAGCAGCAGCTAAATCATTTGCATTCAAATCTTGCATCTTAATTTTCGCTATCTCCTCACAATCGCTAACTGTAACACTACCAACATAAGACTCTTTTTTAGTCGCACCAGAACCCTTCTTAACCTTTGCGAACTTCTTCAAATAGAAGGAAGCAGGAGGAGTCTTTGTAATAAACTCAAAACTCTTATCAACATACACCGTAATCACAACAGGCACAGGAGTATCAGGATCAAGAGAATTAGTGGCAGCATTGAACGCCTTACAAAACTCCATAATATTAACACCCTTTTGACCAAGAGCAGGACCAACAGGAGGGGCAGGATTTGCCTTCCCCGCTGGAATCGTTAACTTAATATAACCATCTATCTTTTTTGCCATAAAACCACTACACTAATATTTTACGAATTCTTTTTTACTTGAGTAAAACTCAACTCAATAGGAGTAGCCTTACCAAATATTGATACAGAAACTTTCAATTTTTGAGTTCCTACATCCACTTCTTGCACAACACCCGAAAAACTATCAAACGGGCCATCTATAATCTGCACCTTATCACCCACAACATACAAGCTTGCCTCACTTGCATTCTTTGACTCAATCTCCAACTGGCTGAATACAGATTCAACCTCTGCATCGCTAAGAGGCTGAGGTTTAGTTTTGCTACCCAAAAACCCCGTAATCTTTGGAACAGACTTCACCAAATGCCACGACTCATCGGTCATAGCCATCTTCATAAGTATGTAGCCAGGCATAAACCTCTTTTCCGAAAGAACTTTTTGCCCCCTTTTCACCTCAGGTACCTCTATAGTCGGCACCGCTATATCATCAAAGTAATCAGACATCTTTTTCTTAGCAATCTGATCTTCTATCATCCTCTTCACTCTCTTTTCAGAGCCAGATGCAGTATGTAAAATATACCATTTAGTCATAAGATTATAGCTCTCGTTACTTGCCAATATTCAATAAAAAACCAATAAAAGCATGTATGCTATAGTCAAAAATCATAGTCACAATACTAAATAAAAACACCGCCAAAACTACAACAAAAGCAGATGTAACAAGCTCCTTTTTCTCTGGCCAAAAAACCTTCCCTACTTCTTGCCATACTTGGTCAAAAAACTTGTAAGCTCTAAACTTCTTTAACATAACTCTAGCTCATCCTATAACGTAATAATGGCAGGAGTGACAGGCATCGAACCCGCAACCTCCGGTTTTGGAGACCGGCGCTCTACCAATTGAGCTACACTCCTATCACATTTTCGCCGCTAAATCAATAAAATTCTACTTAAAATTTCCAATTACTAAATTTTACAATCTTAAAATCGCAAACACCTACTTACTTATAAGAGTGTCAACAATTTGTTGTGGAACTTGAGCGTAATTAGCAAATTCCATGCTATATTGCGCCCTTCCCTGAGACATAGATCTCAAAGTATTCACATACCCAAACATTTCCGCAAGAGGTACATGAGCTATGATAACCTGAGCATTACCCCTCGGACTCATATTCTGCACAGAACCTCTTCTACTATTCAAGTCTCCTATTATATCTCCCATATACTCCTCGGGAGTAATAACCTCAACTTTCATCAGAGGTTCAAGCAACTTAGCGCCAGCTTGAGGCATACCTTCTCTAAAAGCAGCTTTCGCAGCTATCTCAAAAGCAAGAACACTAGAATCCACATCATGAAAAGCGCCATCTATTAAAGTAGCCTTAAAATCTATCATCGGATATCCAGCAACAACACCTGTATCCATGATATTCTTTATCCCCTTTTCAACACCGGGAATAAATTCCCTAGGCACAGAACCACCAATAATCTTACTCTCAAACTGAAAACCAGACCCAACCTCAGCAGGCTCAAATATAATTTTAACCCTTGCAAACTGACCAGCACCACCTGACTGCTTCTTATGAGTATAATCAACTTCATAACTACTTGTTATCGTTTCACGATAAGCAACCTCAGGAGCACCTATATTCGCTTCAACCTTAAACTCCCTTTTCATTCTATCAACAAGAATCTCTAAGTGAAGCTCTCCCATTCCAGCAATATTAGTTTGACCATTTTCACTACTACTCACCCTAAAGGAAGGATCTTCAGATGCCAATTTAGACAACGCAAGACTCATTTTTTCTTGATCCGCAGTAGATTTAGGCTCTACAGCAAGCTGAATCACCGGCTCAGGAAATTCCATTCTTTCTAGAATAATATCACCACCGACAGAACATAATGTATCACCAGTCGTAGTATTTTTCAGACCTGCAACAGCAACAATATCACCAGCACGAGCCTCCTTGATATCCTCACGATCATTCGCATGCATAAGAAGCATACGACCAACCCTCTCCTTCTGATTCTTAACAGTGTTGATAACCGTAGAACCAGCATTCACCTTGCCAGAATAAACCCTAGCAAAAGTCAAAGACCCAACAAAAGGATCCGTCATAACCTTAAAAGCAAGAGCTGCAAACTCCCCTTCTTCTGAATTTTCAACAGAAATCTCATCTCCAGATTTTGCGCTAATTGCTTTAATAGGAGGAACGTCAACGGGAGATGGCAAGTAATCTATAACAGCATCTAACAAAGGTTGCACACCTTTATTCTTGAAAGCAGTACCGCATAAAACAGGTACAAATGCACTACTAATAGTACCCCTTCTGATACAGGATTTAATCTCACCCTCCGTAAGATCAGAACCACCTAAATATTTCTCCATCAAGACATCATCAACCTCTACAACAGTCTCAAGCAGGTTAGATCTATACTCCTCAGCCTTAGATTTCAAATCATCTGGTATTTCACCATAAGAAAATTCAGCTCCCAAAGAACCATCCTTCCAAACAACAGACTGCATCTTGACTAAATCAACAACGCCAACAAATTCATCCTCAATACCAATAGGCAGTTGTAAAACAAGAGGCCTAGCACCTAAACGGTCCACTATCATATCTACACATCTGTAGAAATTAGCACCAGCCCTATCCAATTTATTCACAAAACACATCCTTGGGACACCGTACTTATCCGCCTGACGCCAAACAGTTTCAGACTGAGGCTCAACACCAGCAACACCATCAAAAACAGTCACTGCACCATCCAAAACTCTCAAAGACCTCTCAACCTCAATAGTAAAATCAACGTGTCCCGGGGTATCAATAATGTTGATTCTCTTTTTGTTCCAAAAACAAGTAGTAGCAGCAGAGGTTATCGTAATGCCACGCTCTTGCTCTTGCTCCATCCAATCCATTGTAGCGCCACCATCATGAACCTCACCAATATTATGAGACTTACCAGTGTAATATAATATACGCTCAGTAGTAGTAGTTTTACCAGCGTCAATATGAGCGCAAATACCTATATTGCGAACATCAGATAATTTTTTTGTAGACATAAACCCTCCCTATGACTATCTCTGCGCAAAATGCGCAAAAGCTTTATTCGCTTCAGCCATTTTATGAGTATCTTCACGCTTTTTAATAGCAACGCCACGATTATTTAGCGCGTCAAACAATTCATCAGAAAGTTTTTCTATCATACTACGCCCCGAACGCTTTCTAGCAGCATCAATCAGCCAACGAGTAGCTAACACCTGCCCCCTACGCTCATTCACAGGAGAAGGAACTTGGTAATTAGCGCCACCAACTCTCACGGAAGTAACCTCCATATGAGGCTTAATATTGCCCATAGCATCAACGAACCCCTTAAAGGCATCAGCAACACCGTGCTTCTTTTCCACTCTACTAAGAGCATCATAAACTAACTTCTCAGCAAGAGATTTTTTACCATCCTTCATGATATTATTGACAAACTTCGCAAGCAAAGTACTTTTGAATTTTGCATCTGGGGTCACTACCCTCTTCTCAGCTGCATGACGACGTGACATTTTACACCTACAATCTTTAAAACTAAACTACTAACTAACCTTTGGAGGAAGTACCGTAGCGAGAACGACCTTGCTTACGACCCTTAACTCCCTGAGTATCCAGAGCACCACGAACTATATGATACTTTACACCAGGCAAATCTGGGACTCTCCCACCTCTTACAAGAACAGCAGAGTGCTCCTGAAGATTGTGCCCCTCACCTGGAATATGAGCATTTACATATTTTCCATTACTAAGACGAACCCTCGCTACCTTACGCAAAGCAGAGTTTGGTTTCTTGGGAGTCACCGTCTTAACCATAACGCATACACCTTTACGAAACGGACAAGAGTCCAAAGCGGGAGATTTACCCTTCTTTATTTTAGATTTTCTTCCAAATCTAACTAATTGATTATTTGTAGGCATTTTGATTTCTTATACTTTTACACCACCCCATATACACCAAACCGAAAACCGCAAGACGCAACACAGAGAACTAAAATTTCGCACATCATATCCAACTTTTTTGTAACTTGCAAGGCATTTATTTCAACTTCTTAGAAATCACAAAGTACCCCATCTCCCAACCGCAAATCAATCTTAAACCTCACAAACAGAAAATCTTGATATAATCTTCTGTTATTAGTGATTTATTAACTTATGAAGAATAAACTCTTAGCTAAGAGTAAAATATTTAACTCTTCGAGGAGTATAGTTAATTATTAAAGATGAATTATGAAGAATAACGAAATTACAGTAGAGCAAACATCAAGCGCAAACATTAATACAAACACCACAAATGAAAAATCTACAGCTACACAAATACTGAATCCTCCGCAAATACCCGAGATTTCAGTCAAAAGCTTAGACATAAATAACATTGAGAAAAGCAAATCTAATTTAAGCGAATCCTTCCAAGCAAAGCTTAAGAAGAAAATAGAAAAAGAAGTGCGAAAAAATCTCGAAAAACAGTTACGAGAAAAACTCATACAAGAAGAGGTTCATAAGCGCATATTAGAAAACAAAGATATAGAAGGAGAAATACAAAAAAGGGTAGAGCTTCAAAGAAATGAAATAATAGAAAAAGAAACTCAAAAGCGTATAGAAGATCAAAAAGAAGAAATTACAGCGGAAATTAAAAAGAATTTAGAGAATAGTATCTCTGAATATGACATCTCCAGAATGGTAAATCAAACATTATATGATTACAACCAAGGCTCAGAGAACTCTTCAATTGATTTAAATGGAGATGATGAAAATGATATACATATTGATGCAATAAAAAACCTAGCTCCAAATCAAAACATCCTTGACAAAACTCCAGCATCTCCAAGGGCAAAGAAAAATGCATCCCAGAATTTAGTTCAAGAGTTAGAAGATCATGAGACTATAGACCAATTAGCAGAAGAATTCCTTCAAGATTTAAAAGACGATCATATCAAAATCACATCCGTTAAACAATTAAAGGATATATTGAAGAATCCAGAAAAAGAGGAATATAAGCTTGAGATAGAAACGATACAGCATTTAAAAAAATTAGATAAAGAAGAGAAGAAGGAGTTATTCAATAAAATAGCAGATATTGAAAATTTTAAAATTGAAGATATCGAGAACCCTAGCCTAACTGATAGATTTCTAAGCTTCTTCAAAGATAACCTCCAAGCGCCATTAATGACATTCATCAATAAAGCTGATGACGCTTTTGATGAGTTAGTTGAAAAAGGAGCGGCTGTACTGAAGGAAGAGGTGAAAGAAAATATGGGTAGCGGTACATTCTCTCAGACTGTAAATGAAGTGATAGACGGTGGCAAAGATGCAATGCAGAATCTCTATGAACCAGGAGACCTAGTCAATTCAGAACAAACTGAACAACAAGTAATAGGAGGTAATACACAACCAGAACAAGCATAATATCCACCTAACTGCAAGATATTACGGCTCCTTAAAACCGCAAAATTATGCCCCGCAAATTACTTAGCGGGGCATATACCACACATAAGAGAGGAGCAATTTTTGTAAGCATAGTACCAAATCTTAAACACCCACAAATCAGATAGGTATCACTATGAAGAAGCAAGAAGAATCTCAAACAATAATATACAAAATTGATAGCTCAGAGAGTACTGGATCTATAACAGAGCCAACTAAACTGCTCATACAAAACAAAATAGCCAAGTTGATGCAGAAGAAAGAGGTGCAAAAGAAAATTAAAAAACAAGTAAAAAAAGAAATAGAAAAAGCATTTAATCAAGAAATCCAAAAGCAACTCAATACCCAGCTGGAATCAGCATCAGAACAGTCATCAGACGATATAGAATCTATAAAATTCTTTGATCCAGAATGTGATCTTATTAGGCAAACCAGCATTAACATGTCGCCTGTTAAAAGCAATAAAGCCTTTAAACAAAACACAGAAAAACAGCTATTAAAAAACTCAAAACTACTAGAGACACATGATAGACGTTTTAGCATAGAAGTGACTAAACTCGATTCTGAAGATAGCAAACAAGAACTCAACCTAATCCCTACAAAAGCAAAAGAGCACGCCATACTACCACTGAGACAAATAGAAGAATACTCCAATCCAGAACACGACTCAACACCAGCTCACTCTCCAGAAAAACATTGGGAAAATGAAGAAGATCTGAGTCCAAGAAAAAAAGCTCACATTGAAGAGCTAGGCTTCATTAAAGGTTTTCTCCTTGATCTGAAAGAAGACAATGTCAAATGTGACTCTAAAGAAAAACTTTTAGAAATTCTAGATAATCCAAGTAACCCCAAATACTGCCTTGAAGGCGAAACTATTACAAGGATTCAAGCACTTACCCCCCCTAGAAAAGCACTTCTGGTAGAGAAAGTATCCAAAATAGAACATTTTGAAACACACAAGTCATTCCTTCATGGATTAGGAGACGCAATTCTAGGACAAACAAAATCTATGCTTGTTAGAGCAGCAAAAGGAAATTTAGCTCCAGATATGTCAGAGAAAGTTGAACATATGGTAGATGACATGTTTCATAAAGTACATGAGCATGACCACGATCAGCAGCATAAAGAAATCATAGGAGCAACTGAACTACAAACTATACCTAGCGTTGTTATACATAACGACTAAATCATAGTACAACCTATACTCATATATTACTGAGTATAGGTTGGCATCTTGCATACGGATATTTTTTACTATATCTTTGCCTGTATTAAACAATGCCCCAAACGACTCTGTTATGCTAGAAATATTTTACAACCTAATGGGACTAAATAAACATCTATTCGTGAGCATAAATTATTATTCAAACACTGGAGCAATACCTTATATCTTACAGACCATCTCCAGTATATTTTTTATCTCTAATTTTGCGATATGCTATATTTTGGTTTGTTTATATTTCTGTTACACAACATTAAAACAAAGTAATAGAGCTGATTATTTTATGCCAATATATTATGAGTTAGTGCGTATAGGAACGTGCTATGCATTATTCGGGTTAGGCTTTGCAGCTCTTAAATTTTCAATTAACTTACCAAGACCCTTCTGCTCTTTATCACAAGAAGAATTCATCACTATAGCAAATATATATTCCGAACGATGCTTATCCTCTTTCCCTAGCGCGCATACTGGTCTTAGCATACTTACAACATATTGCCTGTGGAAATATATGAATAACATCTTAAGAGTCATGTCATGTATCATGATATTTCTTGTGGCGATATCACGCATTACACTTGCTATGCACTACCCTACCGATATATTGTATAGCGCACTAATAACTATGTTCATTATTTTACTAGCTAATTTCTTTTATAATCTATTAAAGGACTCAGTAATAAAAATTATAGGAAAGTTTATAATGAAATTTATTTTTAACACAAATTCTGCATAAGCAGACGCAATAACATCCATGAAGGAATATAGCTTTACGGAACATTTTCTAGAATTAAAAAAGAGAATTTTGATAATAACGATCTTTTTTTTTGTAGCTTTTGCATTGAGTTACTTTTTTAAAGAAGAATTTTTTTCACTTTCCTTAAAGCCACTGATCGAATCATTCAGTAATCATGATAGGAAGATGATCTATACTGGTCTTACAGAAGCATTTTTCTCTTATATAAAACTCTCATTATTTTCTGCATTTTGCCTAACATTACCAATGATTTGCTACCAGTGCTACGCTTTTATTGCACCAGGTCTGCACTCCCATGAGAGAAAGATAGTCTTATCTGTACTACTCCTTTCACCTCTATTATTTTACACTGGCAGCTTTTTCTTGTTCTATGTTGTTATGCCAAAAGCTTGGGAATTTTTTCTAAGCTATGAAAATAATGATACTGCATTACCACTAGTTCTAGAAGGAAGAATAAGTGAGTATCTATCTTTGGTCATACAATTGATGATGTCTTTTGGTCTTGCATTCCAACTCCCTATAATTATGGTAATACTTTGTATATTAGGAGTAATTAGTTCTGACTCGTTACAACGAAAAAGAAGAATTGCCGTGGTTATTATTTTCATCGCTTCAGCAATCTTCACTCCACCTGATATAATAAGCCAGATAGCCCTTGCAATACCATTACTTTTATTATATGAACTCTCTATCGTATGGTGTAAATTCTTAAAAACTAAAGATAAAGCAAGATGTTAGACATAAAATGGATTCGTAAAAATACTGATGATTTTAAAAATTTACTCAAAAAACGTCGTATTGATGTAGACGTAGAACAGTTGCTACTTTCTGACGAAAAAAAAAGACAACTTACTACTCTAATTCAGCAATTCCAACAAGCTAAAAATGCAAAGTCAAAACGTCTAGCCTCATTAAGAGGAAAAGCATCAAAAGAATTTGAAATATTGAAACGTGATGTTCAACATATTAATGAAAAACTCTTGGAGCTTTCTGGCAACTTCGATGATAATGATGATTTTCAGTCTATCTTAGATAATATACCAAATGTTCTAGATGATAATGTTCCATATGGTACTGATGAGAGTATGAATAAGCTCATTAGCGAGTTTAAATCTCCTATAGATATGCCTTACGCAAAGGAGCATTTTGAGATTGGTAAAGATCTAGGAATGATAGATTTTGAACAAACTGCAAAAATCTCAGGAAGCAGATTTGTAACTTTAAAAGGAAAGCTCGCAAAATTAGAACGGGCTTTGATCAACTTCATGATTGATCTTCACATTGATAATGGAAAATTTGAAGAAATCTCATCACCAGTGCTGGTAAAGCCAAAAGCAATGTATAATGTTGGACAATTACCTAAATTTAGCGATGATTCATATTCTATTTCTGATAAAGATTTCAGGTTGATACCAACTGGAGAAGTAACTCTCACCAATATGGTTGCTGACTCAATATTAAAGCATGAAGACTTACCACTGCGGTATGTGAGCTATACAGAATGTTTCAGGTCAGAAGCTGGCAGCGCAGGCAAAGATACTCGTGGTATGATAAGAAATCATCAATTCGGCAAGGTAGAAATGGTAACCATTTCCACTCCGGATCAATCTGATAACGAACATAAGAATATGCTATCTTCCGCTGAGCTTGTTTTAAAAAAACTAGATATACCATATCGTGTTATGTTGCTATGTAGTCGAGATACAGGATTCTCAGCAAGGAAAACATTCGACATTGAAGTATGGCTTCCAGGTCAGGGTAAATACAGGGAGATTGCAAGCGTTTCAAATTGCGGAGACTTTCAAGCAAGAAGGATGAAAGCAAGATATAAGGAGTTAGGATCGGATGAAACTTGCTTCGTACATACACTAAATGGTTCAGGATTAGCAGTTGGCAGAACAATGGTAGCAATAATCGAAAATTACCAAAATGAAGATGGGTCTATCACTATCCCTGAAGCTCTGAGAGCATACATGGGAGGGGAATCGAAAATTACACAATCATAGGCAATATATAGATTCCAACTTAAAATTGACTATATTTTCCAGCACGCCTTTATTCCGTAAGTGACTGACAAGGAATCTAATAAATAAACGAATAAGTAATCTTAGCTGCCATTCCATAGAGCAAACGTGTTTCCCTCCTTGTCGCTCCATATTTTCGCATAGTAATTCCAAATCTATTCAAGTGACCCCTTCAGTCTCTATCTGTATTATCAGTCAATACCCTTTAAAATCATTATCTACCTATTGATAATATAAGTGCCTTCTTGCATTTTAGATTTCACTTTTTGATACCTTTTAGCAAAATTGCTATCTAAAGATGTTAAGCGTTCTAACTTTCCAGATTTTAATATCAA
>JAOMYS010000024.1 GCA_028372485.1 Rickettsiaceae bacterium
TTCACCTAAGCTATTCAAATATTTCAAGGGATTTTGTTCAGCCCCAGAAGTAATAATGCTATTTGTATATATGAAATGTAGATTTTCTTTAAGTTACCGTGATCTTGAAGAAATGGCTCGTATAAGAGGAGCTATAATAGACCATAGCACTTTACAGAGATGGGTCATGAAGTTTGTACCGCTAATTGATAAGCAAGTCAGAAAAAGAAAGAAGTCCGTGGGTCTTAGCTGGCGCATGGATGAAACATATATTAAGCTAAATGGAGAATGGGTTTATCTTTACAGGGCAGTTGATTCGCTTGGTAATACTATCGAATTTCTGCTTCGAAAACACAGGGACAAGGTGGCAGCGAAGGCTTTCTTTCGTAAAGCCCTTAAAAACAATGAGCGTCCAGAGAAGATAGCTATCGACAAGAGTGGAAGCAATATCTCAGCACTTGATAGTGTAAACAAAGATCTAGAAGAAGATGAGCAAATTGAGGTTAGGCAGAACAAATATCTCAATAACATTGTAGAACAAGATCATAGATTTGTTAAGAAGCGAACTAAGCCTATGTTGGGCTTCAAAAACTTTCAATCCGCTAAAATTACCATCGCGGGTATTGAAAATATTCGCATGATACAAAAAGGACAAATTACTGGAGCAGATACTCATCGTTATGCTTTTGAGAATTTTAAAATGCTCATGGCATCATAATGCCTATGATCCAAGATTCACGTGGGTTTGACAACTATCTTCAACAGATGCGACAGAACCTTAAATAGCATCTCTCTATCACTCCCTATGCTAAGGGAAGCAATAATAGGTTCTGCTCCTAATGATTTTTCGTTATCGCTATGCCAACCCATGTAATCATTACCGCTATTGTAGTAATTTAACAACACAAAGTTAAATTTGTAATGCTTGTATTCTTCTATCTTGCGTTTAATATGTTTTATCTCTGCGATCCACATATCTGTTTTATGTACTTTGCCCGAATATTTATAATTTAAATTATAATCACGACACCAATAGACTTTTCTCGGGCACTTTATCTCCTTGCCAAAAATAGTTATATATTCTTCTTTCCAAGGGATGTTATACAAAAGAAAGTTATGTATCTCTTGAGCTTTTTTATTATCAATAAATTCTTTGTAATAATCTATTTCTAAGCCTTTCTTTTCTGGTTTCTGTATTAAACAACATAGTGTAAAATATAAATATATAAAATAGGCTTATACAATGAATTTGTACAAAATATCTAAATACTTAAATTATAAGCTCATAGCTTGGGTCGTGTCATTTCAACTTATTGGAATATATATAGGCTTAAGTACCAAATCTGCTATGAATCCCTGGTACATTGAACTAAACAAATCATCTCTTACTCCACCTGGATACATATTCAGTATTGTATGGCCTTTGCTGTACATCAGTTTAGCGATATTTGGATATAATCTTAATAAAACAAAAATTACTAAGTCCACATCTGGGTTATACATTATTTATTGGATACAAATGCTATTGAATTGGTCTTGGAGTTATATTTTCTTTAATCTAAAAATGACCTTCATTGCATTAGCGCTCTTGGCTTCTATTGTCTTAATTAATTTTGTCATCATCTTTTGTTTAATTAAACTACATAACAAAAATTGGTATATTATTATTCCATACTTTTTATGGATATGCTTTGCCTTATATTTAAATACAATAATTGTTATAAGTAACTGAGATATTATGAATATACTAATTACCGGAGGAACTGGTTTTATTGGTTCAGCTCTTGTTAATTCTCTTATAAACAACAAAAACTTCAACTTGATAATTATGTCAAGACAAAACCTGAAGATAAAAGGCATAAGATTGATAAGCTCTACTAGAGAAATTAACTTAAAAGAGAAGGTAGACGTTATAATAAATCTTGCAGGTGCAACAATTAACAAGAGATGGAGCAATAGTTATAAAAGAGAATTAATAAATAGTAGACTGAAAATAACGAAGGATATCATATCCTTAATAAAGAGATTAAAAACAAAGCCCAGTTTGCTAATTAGCGCATCTGCAATAGGCTATTATGGATCACAAAATAATAGTCATATAGATGAATCCTCTTCGTGTGTTGAAGATTTTGCTCACAAGTTATGTAGTGTATGGGAGTTAGAAGCAAAAAAAGCAGAGAATTTTGGCGTAAGAACTTGTATCACCAGACTAGGAGTTGTGTTGGGAAAGAATGGCGGAGCACTAAAAGAAATGTTACCTGCATTTAAATGGGGTTTTGGTGGAATAATTGGCTCTGGGAATCAATGGTTTTCTTGGGTGCATATAGAAGATGTTATAAATGTATTTAAATTTCTGATTAATAACAAAGGTCAAAGAGGTATATTCAACTTAACTTCGCCTAACCCTGTTAGCAATTTAAAATTAACTAGGGCTATCGGTGAATCCTTGAATAAACCTACTATATTTACTATACCGGCTTTTATTATTAGACTAATATTTGGAGAAATGGGTGAATGCTTATTACTTAAAGGATCGGCCGTATATCCATCAAAACTACTCAAAGGCAAGTATCAATTTAAATACCAATTTATAGATAAAGCATTAGATGATATACTAAAAGCATAACCAAATCATCCATTAATAATGTACATTATACACAAAGAGATGTTATGCGAACAATGACTAAAGCTTTTTATTATTTGATTTATGCTGGCACAATACCATTTATCTTGTGTAGCATATGTTTTAGCACAGACATCAAAAGTATATATCTACTTGGATCAGTTGACAAAATATTGAGCGCGTATGGATTAGTAATTTTGTCATTTTTATCAGGCTCTCATTGGGGGCAACATCTATACATTAATAGGAGAATATGGGGTTGCACCCTACCGGTTTTAAGTAATATTATAGCGGTTTTGCTCTGTTTTAGCTTCTTAGTTATCAGCTTTAAGGAGCTGGTAGCAATATTTGTTGCTGCATTTATCATTTTACTCATTATTGATCATCGCCTTTTTCAAATGCGCTTAATTAGCGATCATTACTTTCAAACACGTTGCTTTGTATCAGCAATAGTTATTATTTCTCTTATTATCTCAGGAGCTCTATCATGATAAAAATTGCTATCATAGGAGCTGGCTTATCAGGTATAACCTTTGCTCATCTATTGCAAGATTATGCTGATATTACGCTTTTTGAAAAAGCTCGTGGCGTGGGAGGACGTATGTCAACTAGACGCGCAGAGCCATATTTTTTTGACCATGGAACGCAATATTTTACAGCTAGAACAAAACGCTTTCAGAATTTTATTCAGACTTTAATAGGCAAAGGTATCATCGAACGGTGGAATGCGCACTATGTGAAATTTAGAGGCAATCAGATCATTGAAAAACGAAACTGGCTTGATGAAGAGCCGCGCTATGTTGGCGTTCCGGGCATGAGTCACATAGCTAAATTTTTAGCGCAAGGACTGAATATTCATTGTAACAAAAGGATTACTTCCTTAAACCGCCAAGGAACGTGGCAATTAATAGACGAGGAAGGACAGCAATCTCAGGGTTTTGACTGGGTGATATGTACAGCGCCGTCACCACAAGTAGTCGATTTACTACCTGATTCCTTCAAGTATCATGCTGATATTCAAGTCATCAAGATGCGCGCCTGCTTTTCATTGATGCTTGGTTTTGAACAAAATATTACCCTCGATTTTGAGGCAGCTCATGTTACTGATTCAGATTTGAGATGGATTGCTGTCAATAGCCATAAACCACAGCGACCGGATCTTTTTACCTTAATGGTTCATTCATCTGAGGATTATGCCGAGGCACATATCGATGATGATCGTGACCAAGTTATAAAGCATTTAATCAACGAGACCAGTCATATTATTGGGCAGGATGTAAGCCAGGCAAATTATAAAAATATTCACGGTTGGCGATATGCAAACAACGCGGACAAAAAGCAAAAAAGCTCTGTATTTATAGATCAAGACCTTAAATTAGCGGCCTGTGGCGACTGGTGTCTTGGTGGGCGCGTGGAAGGTGCTTTTACTTCAGCTTACAACTTAACAAAATATATAAAAGAGAATAGATTGTGATTTTTAATCCAAAAAATATTGCTATTTTGGGTGCATCTGGCGCTATTGGCAGCGCATTTACAACCCTTTTGTCTCAAAAACATTCAAACGCAAGAATATTTGCATTTTCTAGAAATAGTGCAACATGTGAAATTGATTATAGCAGTGAATATTCAATTGCTGCAGCGGCTGAAATTGCAGCAAAAGAAAGGCCTTTAGATTTAGTTATTGTAGCTAATGGCATACTTCATGATAAAGACTTAATACCAGAAAAGTCTTTACGAGATTTATCCGCTAGAAAACTGCATCGTATTTTTGAAGTTAATACGGTTACGCCCGCTCTTATAGCTAAGCACTTTCTGCCCAAGCTCAATAAAGAACGACCATCAATCTTTGCTACTCTCTCTGCGCGCGTAGGCAGTATCTCAGATAATCAGCTTGGCGGGTGGTATGCTTATCGTTCTTCAAAAGCTGCTTTAAATATGATAATTAAAAGTGCTGCCATCGAGTTTGGCAGACGCAATAAGCAAGCTATTATCATTGGGCTTCATCCGGGCACTGTTGACAGTTATTTATCCAAGCCGTTTCAACGAAATATTGCAGATGGCAAGCTTTTTACACCTGAATATTCAGCTAAAAAGCTATTGGAAGTTTTGGAAAATCTCAGCCCAGAGCAAACAGGTAAATGTTTTGCATGGGACGGTAAGGAGGTCTTGCCGTAAATGCATATTGTTTGGTTTAAAAGAGATTTACGTATATATGATCATGAAGCTTTGGCTCAAGCTGCTAAACGTGGCCCCGTTTTGCCTCTTTATATTCTTGAACCAGATCTATGGCACCAACCTGATATGAGCTATCGGCATTATTTGTTTTTACAGGATTGTTTATCTGAGCTTAGCCAAGCTTTAGGAGAACTTGGTCAAAAATTAATTATAAAAGTGGGCAACGCAGTGGGTGTGTTGGAAGAATTGCATGAATGTCATTCTATTGAAATCCTATGGTCTCATCAAGAAACATGGAATGGCTGGACTTACGCGCGCGACAAAGCAGTCAAACGCTGGTGCAAATCACACAATATTTTATGGCATGAGCCAGTCCAAAATGGTGTGGTACGTCGGCTAGATGATCGCGATGGCTGGGCAGCACGTTGGTATCACCAGATGACCATGCCCCTTATAGACAGACCCTTAAATCTAAAAACAGTAAAAGGAATTCCAATAGAAGTTTTACCAAGATATGATGAATTAAATCTTAGGCGGGACATCTCGAGTGAAATACAAAAAGGTGGGTGCATTGAAGGACTCAAAGCACTGAATAGCTTTCTATATGAGCGTGGAGAAAAGTATACGAAAGAGATGTCATCACCTGTAACGGCCTTTGCGAGCTGTTCACGGCTCTCGGCTTATCTAGCTTTTGGCGCATTATCAATGCGTGAAGTGTTTCAAGCCTGCGAGAAGCGCAATCACGAAATTAAACAAATGCCTCGTGGCCAGAAAGGGAAATGGCCAAGCGCCATGCGCTCTTTTTTAGGGCGGTTGCGCTGGCACTGTCACTTCATACAAAAGCTTGAAGATGAACCGCGTATTGAGTTTGAAAATATGCACCCAGCTTATGATGGGTTGCGTGAAAATGATTTCAACAATGATTATTTTGAAGCATGGAAATCTGGAATGACTGGCTACACGATGATAGATGCCTGTATCCGTGCTTTAACAGCGACGGGGTGGTTGAATTTTCGTATGCGGGCCATGGTGATGAGCTTTGCAAGTTACCACCTCTGGCTACACTGGCGAAAACCAGCATTACATTTAGCTAATTTATTTACTGACTATGAACCAGGCATTCATTATAGCCAAGTCCAAATGCAGTCAGGCACAACAGGAATCAACGCTATTCGCACTTATAATCCTATTAAGCAGGGGGTTGATCAAGATCCGGAAGGTGTGTTTATTCGTCACTGGATTCCAGAACTACGTGAGATGGATCAGGAATTTATTCACACCCCGTGGCAAGCTGCCTCACAAATGAATGGCTACCCTATGCCCATCATTGATGAAAAAACAGCACGAAAAGCTGCTGCAGATGAGCTTTATGGCCTGAGGAAAAACAACACCACTCATAAGGAAGTAGCAAAGAAAATTGTGAGCAAGCATGGTAGCCGAAAGTCTAGCTTGCCAAGAACCGCGGGTAAGAAAAAAATAAAAAATGTCTTTCAAGGAGAATTACCACTATGACAAAAAAGATTGCAATCCATTGGTTTCGTCAAGACTTAAGATTAGCTGATAACCCAGCATTAACAAAAGCTACAGAGAGTGATGAAGTTATCCCTATCTATATTTTAGATGATGATAATGCAGGAAACTATGCTATGGGGAGCGCAAGTCGCTTTTGGCTTCATCATTCATTAAAAGCACTAGACGCATCATTGAATAACAGTTTGTCTGTATACCATGGAAATCCACAAAGAATTCTAAATGATATTATAAAGCGCTTTGATGTTAAAGCAGTTTATTGGAATCGATGTTATGAACCATGGCGTATTAGTCGTGACACTTGTATTAAGGAAAGCCTCATAAAGCAAAGAATAAAGGTTTGTACATCTAATGGTTCATTATTGTGGGAACCTTGGAATGTTACAAAAGATGATGGTAGCCCCTATAAAGTTTTTACTCCATTTTATCGCAAAGGTTGTTTAAATAACGAAAATCCCCGAGCTCCTATATCAAAGCCAGAGTGTGTTAAATATATTCGTGATCCAAGACAAGTCAGCATCGAGGGTCTAGAACTCTTGCCAAAAGTGCCATGGAATAAACAACTTGAACCTCATTGGGATATTGGTGAGGAAGGTGCTGTTAGGCGATTTAAAGATTTTATTGATAAGGGTATTGCTTTTTATAAGGAAGGTAGAAATATTCCGTCAAAACCTTATGTATCTCGTTTATCACCCCACCTCCATTTTGGAGAGGTGTCACCTAATCAGCTATGGCATGGTATTAAAAATATTAGCAATGATAAGCATGTCGAACACTTTTGTAGCGAACTAGGTTGGCGTGAGTTTTCTTATAGTCAACTTTATTATACTCCAGACCTACCTAGGAAAAATCTACAATCAAAGTTTGATACTTTTCCATGGAGAGATGACACTAATCACTTACATGCATGGCAAACAGGAAAGACTGGCATACCTATGGTGGATGCTGGTATGCGTGAATTATGGCAAACAGGTTATATGCATAATCGAGTACGAATGATCGTTGGCTCGTTTTTGGTAAAAAATCTAATGCTAAATTGGCATTATGGAGAGCGCTGGTTTCGGGACACCCTTGTTGATGCCGATCTTGCTAATAATAGCGCAAGCTGGCAATGGATTGCAGGCTGCGGGGCTGACGCTGCTCCTTACTTTCGTATCTTTAATCCGGTTACACAAGGGCATAAATTTGATCCCGATGGTATATATATTCGTAAATATATTCCCGAAATTGCTTCCCTGCCTAATAAATACCTTTTTAGTCCATGGGAAGCTTCGGAGACAATTTTAAAACAAGCCGGTATAGAGCTAGGATCAACATACCCAAGGCCAATTGTAGACCTCAAAGAATCAAGGGAATTAGCTCTAACAGCTTTTAAATCACTAAAACAAGAAGGGTTATGAGTAGTATGCGGCTTATTTTGTGGGATCAGCTCTCAGAGTCTATCTCAAGCCTTAAAGGATATAATGCCGACACGGATGTAATTTTTATGTGCGAGGTTGATAGCGAAACAACTTATGTAAAACATCATAAAAAGAAAATTGCTTTTTTATTTTCGGCTATGAGGCATTTTGCTAATTCACTCAAACAGAAATGTTACAAGATTGAGTATACTAAATTAGATAACCCTTCTAATACAGGCTCATTAAAAAGCGAAGTAAAACGTATTATACACAAATATAACCTTGATAGTGTCATTGTAACACATCCAGGTGAGTATCGAGTTCTAAAGGATATAAAAAGCTTAGAGGATGAGCTAAATATTCATATTGAAATCAGAGAGGATGATCGCTTTTTGTGTGCTGCAGATGAGTTTGCCTCTTGGGCATCAAGCCGCAAAGAGATTCGCATGGAATATTTCTACCGCAAAATGCGTAAGAAATACAAAATCTTAATGGATGGTGACAATCCAATAGGTGGTCAATGGAATTTTGATGCAGAAAATCGTAAACCTCCAAAAAAAGGACTAGCTATACCTGATCACTATACTGCTGAGATTGGCGATATAACACAAGAAGTCATGTCTTTAGTTTCCAATCGATTTAATAATCATTTTGGAGACATAGAGCCCTTTTATTTTGCTGTCACTCGTGCTCACGCATTAAAAGCTCTAAACCAATTTATTGAACAAAGATTACCTAATTTTGGAGATTATCAGGATGCTATGATCCAAGGTGAGCCCTGGATGTATCACTCACACATAAGCTTTTATCTAAATTGTGGTTTGCTTCTTCCTCTTGAATGTGTCAAAGCCGCAGAAAGGGCCTATGATCAACAAAAAGCTCCTCTTAATGCAGTTGAAGGGTTTATTCGTCAAATCATTGGATGGCGTGAATACATACGGGGTATTTACTGGTTAAAAATGCCAGGTTATTCAAACCAGAACTTCCTAGAAGCCGACAGAAGATTACCAGATTTTTATTGGACAGCTAATACTCAAATGAACTGCCTAAGGCAGTGCGTTCTTGAAACAAAACAAAATGCTTATGCTCACCACATTCAACGCCTTATGGTACTTGGTAATTTTGCATTAATTGCTGGCATTAGTCCCAAGGAAGTTAATGAGTGGTTTTGGATTGTCTACGCTGATGCATATGAATGGGTAGAACTTCCAAATGTATCGGGAATGATATTATTTGCTGATGGTGGTTATTTGGCTAGTAAGCCTTATGCAGCTGGAGGTAGCTATATAAATAAAATGTCGGATTACTGCAAAGATTGTAGATATAAGGTGAATAAAAAGAATGGCTCTGATGCGTGCCCATTTAATTACCTTTATTGGGATTTTTTGGATCGTAATCGCAAAAAGTTGTCGAGAAATCATCGTATCGGAATGATGTATAGAACATTTGAACGCATGGATGAAGAAAAACAAAAAGCAATTCGCGAGGATAGTAAAAGATTTTTAAGTAGTATAGAATGAGAAAAAAATCTGATTTACCGAATAAAATATGTACTGTTTGTGAAAAGCCTTTTTCATGGCGTAAGAAATGGTCAAAAAATTGGAGCGAGGTAAAATATTGATCTAAAAGATGCGGTAACAATAAAAATGTTAAATAGTATGATTACAGTCTTTTATGATGGAAAATGTAGCTTATGTTCAAAAGAAATAAAATATTATCGTAATATTGCCCCTGTTGAAACTTTCTACTGGCTAGACATCACAACTCCAGCTGGTGCTGATAAGCTTAAGAAAGAAGGTATCCCTTTATCGGAAGGTTTCAAACTACTGCATACTAGGGGTGAAGAGGGTTTAGTGCATACTGGACTAGATTCCTTCATTTTGATCTGGAAACAATTAAAAGGCTGGAAAGTTTTAGCCTTGTTTGTTTGCTTACCGATTATACGTCAGATTGCTAGTATGTTATATCGCTGCTTTGCTAGCTGGAGATTTAAAAGATTGAAACATTGTCAGTTGGAGACAGAGAAGGAGTGATGATATTAATTTTTGGAGCATTATTAGGCCTTATCTCTGTTGCCTTTGGAGCATATGCAGAACATGGACTGAGTAAAGTTGTAACAGATGAAAATTTTCGTTTTTTAATGACCGCCGTGCGCTATAATCAAGTAAATGCCGTTGTAACAGTCGCTATAGGTCTAGCATTATTGGATGGTAAGAAATATTCTAACCTTAGTATTCTCAAGTTTAGCGGTCTCCTATTTGTCTTAGGCACCGTCCTGTTCAGCTTTAGCATTTACCTTGCGGTATCACTTAATGTTCCTGCCTTAGTAAAAATTACACCATTAGGTGGGATGACAATCATGGCGGCATGGATTTTACTTTTAGTAACAGGTGTGTTTGGGATAAAAAAACTATGAGGTTACCTATAGTAACCTTTTTAATATTTATGAATGGATATATAATGGCACAAGACAAAGCAAAAAATATATTTGGTACCGACCTGCAGCACTGTTGCATAGAGCCAATGACTGGGTTCTTTAGAGATGGGTACTGTAATACAAACCATATGGATCAAGGAACTCATGTGGTCTGTGCTGTGGTAACGGAAGAGTTTTTAAGGTTCACCAAATCGCGTAATAATGACCTTAGCACCCCACGACCAGAATTCCAGTTTCCTGGTTTAAAAAAAGGTGACAGCTGGTGTTTGCGCGCCTTGCGATGGAAAGAAGCATATGAAGCAGGTGTAGCACCCCCAGTCAAACCTAAAGCAACACACGAGAAAGTCTTGGAATTTATATCCAGAGAAGTATTAGAACAGTACTACATGCAATAGGTAAAATAAATATGAATAAAACTCTCGATACAATTCATCACACCGCAATACAAGTGAAGGATATAGCCAAAGCTGTTATATGGTATACAGAACACTTTGCATGCGAGGTTGAATATCAAGACGATAGCTGGGCTGTGCTGATATTTGCTAATACATCTATAGCGCTGGTTCTCCCTGAACAGCATCCTTATCATTTTGCAATTATAGCAGACGATCTTAGTCCATACGGCAGTGCCACTCTTCATCGCAATGGTACTAAGTCAGTTTATACTAAAGATACCGATGGAAACAATATTGAGATGCTTAGATTACCAAATGATGAATATGCTGCATTATGAAAAAGAAATGGTTTATAATTTCCGTAATTGCTGGAACTGTTCTTATCGGTATAATCGCATTGGGACCTATTATGAGTAACGTAGAAGTACCAAGCTATAAAGTAGTTAACACCGCAAATAATATTGAGGTTAGACAGTATACCCCAATGATCGTTGCAGAAGTCCAGATTAAAGGACAGCGAGAAGATGCTATTGGTGATGGCTTCCGTCTGTTAGCAGATTATATCTTCGGTAATAATATAACCCACAAGAATATTGCGATGACAGCGCCAGTACAGCAGCAGAAAATCGATAATACGTGGAGAATTAGCTTCATCATGCCCTCGGAGTATAAGATGAATACGTTACCTACACCAATCAGTCAACTTATTAGACTTAAAGAGGTTCCGGCAAAGATGTTTGCAGTAATAACATTTAATGGTCGAAACTCTGATAAGAATCTAAAAAAACATGAGGAGAAACTAATAGAGTATACA
>JAOMYS010000025.1 GCA_028372485.1 Rickettsiaceae bacterium
GTTTCCCCTGGTTTATCCTGTGATAGATTACGATATTTGTCCATATACATATTTACTGAGCCTTCTAAGAATATTCCTAAAAATTGTTGCTCACTAGTGATGACATTTTTTTCGCCCACATATTCTTGGTCACCATGCATTTTTCGTTTGCCCATTTGTCTGTATTTCCTCTAACTCTTTGTTTGATAAAAAATCTTTTGCCTTTAAAGATTATAATTTTTCATATTTATTCTGCAAGAAGATCAAATTGTACTAATTTTAGTGTAGCTTTTTAATAAGCTCACGTCAATAAGTGCAGGTTATGGACTTTGTTGTATGAATCGAAATGAGATACCATGCTTAGTATATTGCGTAATATCTAAGAGTGTTAAAGCGCTATATACATTATTCATGCAGTAAGGCTGAAAATGGTGAGCCCGCCGGGGCTCGAACCCGGGACACCCTGATTAAAAGTCAAGTGCTCTACCAGCTGAGCTACGGGCTCATAAATGAGATGCATTAAATTGTTAGTAATGACTAACAACCATGCCAAAGGTATTTTACTTTATCGTAGAAAAACTATAGCATGTCAACAATTATTTTATAATTATTTAAGTGGAGATTTAACAAAATGCAGCATGATGTAGCAATCATTATACCTTCTAGAATAGGAGCAACTAGGCTACCTAAAAAGCCTCTTGCCAAAATTGGCAAACTATCATTAATTGAGCATGTGATCTCGAGAATTATGCCAATTGCTAAAAATAACTTATATGTTGCAACTGATTCTTTCGAAATAGCAAATGTTGTGAGGTCTTCAGGTGCAATTGCTATAATGACTGATGAGAATTGCCCAAGCGGTTCAGATAGAGTTTTTGAGTGTTTTAAGAAGGTAGATGAAAATAATAGAATCAAATATATAATAAATGTACAAGGTGACATGCCTTTTATTGATAATCAGTTGATTAGCACGATTATAGATCGTTTGAAAAACACAGATAGTGACATAGTTACTCCAGTAGCAAAAGTGAGCATGGATGTAGCAAAATCCCCTTCAAACGTGAAGGTAGTTGCTGATAAATTTCACAACGCTATGTATTTTTCACGAACCCCCGTGCCATATGGAGCAACAGAATTTTTATATCATGTCGGAATTTATGGTTTTAAACGTAATGCGCTTGAAAAATTTGTTAATTTGGATCATGGTCATTATGAAAAGCTGGAAAGTTTGGAACAGCTCAGAGCTTTAGAGCATGGAATGAAGATTGGAGTATGCTTTTCAGATGAAGTTCCTATCTCTGTTGACACTCCAGATGATCTTGCAAAAGCTAAGCGTTATTACGAAATGTTAAATCTGTGAGTAAATGCTAAAGAATAGTATCATTTTAATATATCTTCTGTGTAATTTGTTGCTTGTAAATGCTGCAAGGGCAGAAACTAGAGTTAAGGATATTGCTGCAGTTGAAGGGGTTCGTGACAATCTGCTTGTAGGTCATGGTTTAGTAGTTGGGCTAAATGGCACTGGCGATAATTTAAAAAATACAGTTTTTACAGAAAAGGGGCTAACGGATTTCTTAGAGCGTTTGGGTGTTAACGTACATGGTGCAAATATAAAAACTAAGAATATTGCTGCGGTAACTGTTACTGCAAATTTTCCTCCATTTGCAAGACGTGGAGTGAAGATTGATGTCAAAGTAAGTTCGCTAGGAGACGCAAAAAGCCTAAAGGAAGGTATTTTGCTTGCAACTCCACTACTTGGTGCAGACGGCAATGTATATGCAGTTGCACAAGGTGCTATTTCTATTGCAAATTTTACTCCAGTCTCGGGCGAGGTGAAAACAAGAGAGAGTGTTATAGAAACAAATGGGTATATACAAAGTGGTGCAATCGTTGAAGATGAGATAGATTTTGTCTTTACAGATTTGAAGAATCTCAAATTCTCTCTCTACACACCAGATTTTGGTACAGCGATGTCGGTCGCAAATATTATTAATGAGAATATTACAGGGAATATAGCCAATGCACTCGATGCTGCTACCATTTCTGTAAACGTACCATCACATAGACAAAGAGATTTAGTTGGGTTTATAGCAGAAATAGAGGCGCTAAAGGTAGAGCCAGATTACAAAGCAAAAATTGTAATTAACGAGTCAACTGGTACTGTTGTTATTGGTGATAAAGTAAATATCAGACCAGTTGCAATTGCTCAAGGAAATTTGATAATTAATGTTGGTGAACTTGAGCTTGGTAAGCAATATGGACCAGATACAGATGAGGCAACGCAAGAGAGGGTGTCCAATTTTGTAGATCAACGTCGTGGTAGGTCTGTGCATTACGTGAAAGAAAGTGCCACTTTGAGCGAATTAGTTTCAGGCTTAAATAAGCTTGGAGTATATCCTCGTGATATTATCAATATATTACATAACATGAAGTCTGTTGGTGCATTAGATGCGGTAATTGAGGTGAGGTAGCATTATGGATTACTCAAGCGTAGGAATGCAAAATATTGCAAAACATGAAAGCTACAAGATCAGCAATGAGATTAAATCAGATTTATCAAAAGCTGAAAAATCAAGTAAAGGAAAAAAGTTTAATAATGTGCTTGCAAAGCACAAAATAGGTAACACTCCGCAATTTCAAGCAAAAAAAATACATAAAGAACAAAATGGCACAAATATTGCACTAAGGAGATTGTCCAAGGAAATGGAAATGCAGTTTATTTCTCTTTGTTGGAATGCTATCGATAGAACAAGAGAGAGTAATCCAGAAGGGGGATTTGGAGAAGAGTTATTTCGAAGTCAGTATCTTTCTGAGCTTGTGAATGTTGGATCTAGCTCTGAGCTTGGTGAAATAGGTGAAGCAATTTATCAAAATTTTGTAAACAAAGAAGATGAAGAAGACAAATAAGATTCCTAGCGAAAAAACATTAACCAGCAATTTAACAAAGCTATTAAATAGCTTGATTGCTGTTATTACAGAAGAGAATGGACTGTTGTTGATAGGAGAGGTATCAGATATTGCGCCTATATCTCAACAAAAGATAGAATTATTTAAGCAATTTCATGACTTACAAAATGAAATGGATCTATACATAAAGCGAGGGGGAGATTTTGATCGAAACCATCGTTCCATGGTCAAGCTAAAAGAGTTATTTGGTAATTTAAATGAGCTTAATTTAAGGAATGAAATCTTAATCAAAAGTAATCTACAAATTAGCGATAACATAGTAAGAATGTATAAATCTCATTTGGAACAATATGAAAAGAGGCAGTCTGTCTATGATGAAAATGGAACAGTGGTTTTACATAATAAAAATAAAAAGACAGCGCCAACAATGGGTCTGAATAATGAAATCTAGAAAGGGAATAGTAGAGGTGTAATTTGAGTAATTTATCAGTTGTACAAACACTTAATAACGTAAGAGAGTCACTAGAATATGGGGCTGCAGATAATTTGCAGCGTGCAGATGATCCAAATGCAAGAAGAATAGATGCATCGCTGAATGCAAACCGCACAGGTGCTAGTGGAAACTTATGCACATCTGTAGTTCTTAGTAGGCCAAGTAACCCTATTCAAGAAAAGATTTATGTTAATCAAATCACCACCCTGGAAAATAAAAATATATATGCAGAATTTCTTAGCTCTCTTCAAGATGTTGTAAGTGGTGATGAAAATCCGCAAAATTCTATGTTATCAAGTAGCATTAATGATTTTTTCAATCAAGCTAAAATTTTAGAAAGCAACTGTGAAATTCCAGCACTCCAAGCATTTATTGATACTGCTAAAACTACTGCTAATATTTTAACAAATGCATCATCCAAAGTTACAAATTTAATAATGGATGCAGATGGACGTCTTAAAGATAGTATAGAGCAAGCTAATAACAAAATTAAGGCTCTTTATTCTTTGAACAAAGAAATGTTATCTTCGCAATATCCAATCAAATTACATGATATGCGTGATGCTTTAATAAGAGATATCGCAACGGAGTTTGAAATTAAAACCAGTTTTGGCCAGAATGGTTCTGTGGAAATTAGGTCAAAGTCTGGTACCGATGTCATCATTTCTAATGAAATTTACTCTCAGTTCTCTTATCAAGGACTTGGATCGCAAGATGAACTCTCAGATCAAGCAGAGTATTACCCTCATGTGGAATTAAACCATATTAATTCTATGGGTAAAGTAGATGCGTCTAAATCTTTTACTTTTGATAATATGGAATCAGCTCCTTTTACTGGTGGTAAGTGGGGTGCATTGATTGAGTTGAGAGATAAAATTCTACCCGAGGCTGGATCTTCTATAAAAGCTTTGACAAAGAATTTTTCGGAAAAGGTAAATAATATACATAATTCTGGTTCATCATTCCCACCAAAAGGGTTATTTGAAAGCGCAGAGAATGTATATGGCACACAAGTTATGGATATAAATCCGTTCACTATTTATGCGGTGAATCAAAATGGTGAGCAGCTAAGAGGAGGTGCTGGAAACTTAAACCCTATCAATATTGATATGAGTAAAATTGTACAAAATGGCGCTTCAACAATGTCAGATTTAGTCAAAGAGATAAACGAAAAGCTGGACCTTGCACCATCACGAGAAAGAGCGGCAATCGGTAGGATTGAAGATAATGAAGGAGTGCAGATTTCAGGTGAGTATTTGCTTAATAATATACAATTGCTTGCTCGTAGCAAAGTCGATAATACAGCAAATGATGAACTTACCTTTGAACTTGATTTGCAAGGTAACTCTTATTTTGGAAGTAAGATAGAAATACTCGATGTTAGAACTGCCGACGATGCAGCTGGTGCAAATGCTCAAAATGTTTTAGAGGATGAACTTCCCCCTATATTTGAACTTGAAAAGGGTGTAAATACATCTGCTGGAAATAAGATAACCGTACAAAGAGCTGGCCAGGATAGAGTAATTACTTTGGGAATTAGGATTACTGGTGATAATGGTGTTGTGAATTTTGGTGCAGTGTCTTTTAAAGCTAATTCTTTGATAGAAGTGAATGAGAGAATAGCATTTGATAGCACACTTGATGGCGCAGTAGGAGCAGGAACAGATTTTGACCATATTGGAGATCCAGTCCCTGTGTTGACTAGCCATTCTAGCATTGCTAAGGCAAAAATTGTTAATACAAATGGGATAGAAATTGATCCATCTTCAAGCGCACTTGGTAAACTAGTTATAGAAACTGCTGATCCTTCATATAACCTTGTGATCCAAGGTGGAGATTTTGTATCCAAGATGGGTTTTAATAATTTATTTAACTACGACCAATTAAAAGGTAGTTTATCTGTGAATCAAGAAATAACAGAGGATGTTAGCAAGCTATCGATAGGCAAAGTAAAAGCTAGTTCTGGTATAGATGAAGTATTCAAGGTAGGGGATCAAAAAGCAAGTGCTTCAATGTTATTTGCAGGTCCGCTAATTGATGGTGATACTGTAGAAATTGATGATATAGAGTTTACTTTTCGTAACGCTCCTGTTGCTTCAGAAGACGTTGATCTTGCAAATGCTCTTCCAGATTTAATAGATAAAATAAAAAATCATTCAATGCTTAAGAATCTTGTAGATGTATCTTTTAATCAAAATACAATCACAGTGATTGCAAAAGCAGCTGGAGAGTCTGGAAATAGTATTGGCATTGTCACCGACCTAACTGGTGGTGCAACGGTTTCTTTGAATGGTGAAGAGGCCAATGGTGTCAATGACAGTAATTTAGATGGTGGTACAGATAAAAGTGGGATATCAAGAATATTTAGCTATGACATGAAGCCGAATAGCAAGGAGGTTTTTGGAGAATTTGGCGCTTTAAGTACAAGTCTTATAAATATTGATGCTGGTGGTAAATTGTCAAAATCAACAGTATCATTATCAGGCTTGTCTACAATTGTTACTGGTATAATATCTAACTATAAAAATACATCCGAGAAAGAAGCAAATGTTGCTGCAACTGTTTTAGAAGTTACGGATCAGCGCATAAAAAGTTCCGATGGCATTAACAGGGAGCGAGAATATATGAAAGCTATAGATTTGAACCAGATGATGAATGCTTTGTCGCATTTGATTAGCATGATGCAAAATACTACTACCAAGATGCATGACACAATGTTCAGCGGATAAGTAATTTAACAAGACAAAAATATGAAGACTGTTACATCAATATTAAACGCACGTGCAGGTGATAGAAGTAGTGAGATTTCCAAATTATCATCCAAGTTAAAGGAGAAATCATCTGATCTGACTAGAGAAAGCAAATATAGTGATAGAGCATCTCTTGATAAAAACGGAGTTGGTGCAGTATATGACCGAGTTCAAAGCACAATCTCTGGCTTAAAACAAAATGATATTAATATACAAATCACTTCTGTAAGGCTAGATAATGAAAAGCTTGCACTGAGCGCAATAAATGATGTTATGAGGCAATTTCATATTGATATTGGTCGTACAAAGAAAATATATAGCGATGAACAAGTGGCAGATGATGCATTGTCTAAAATTAATCAAATATTGAAAAAACAAGACAATGCTGGTCGTTATATTTTTGGTGGTAATGATCAATTGACTGATCCACTTTCTAAGCTGGATAAAAGCGGTAATCGCATTTCTATTGATTTGACTCAAAATAGTAATGTCATTGATGGCTTAATTTTGAATAACTATAGTGACACAAGTGAGAATACTGCATCTGTAGAGATTTCATCTGATCAGACTGTTAGAGAAAGTTTTTTGTATGCAGGGGGAGATGCTATTGTCCAAACTATCGCATATCTGAATATGGTAAAAACATCAGATGGCACTGATGCTTACAAAGAAAAAATGGCTAAGGTGCAGGAAGATCAAGCTAGAACATTTGAAAAGTTTCGTATATCTATAGATATAGAAATTGCAAAAATTGGTGAAGCACACAAAAGAAACGATATTAATATCCAAAATGCATATAATACAAACACAGAGTTATTTACTGGAAACGTAATTGAAAGAGCTGATCAAGTAAAAAACTTGCAAAATTCATTGGAAGTGTCTATGAAGCTTTCACAGATTTCAAATAATAGCTTTAAAACTCTATTAGAAAATACTAGAGTGTAATATAGTCAATTTATTTTGAATTGGGATGTCGTTACATCGATGCTCATCTATTATTTATAGATTTTGTTCCTCGTGCTCAAATCCCTTCTTCATCTAGATTGATTATAGTTCATATTAATAGCTACTTTTGATGAGCCATTTAACATTTTCATCTAAACATTATTTAGAAATAATCAAGCATTTAAGAGATTATGGAGGGGAAGCTCGTATTATAGGAGGTGCAGTTAGGGATGCGATCCTGGGTATTTCTGGGGCGGATATTGATATTGCAACCGACCTACTGCCTGATGATGTCACGACTGCATTAAATAATCATAATATCAAAGTCATACCAACTGGCATAAAATTTGGAACAGTTACTGCTTTTATAAAAGGTGAGTCATTTGAAATTACTACCTTGCGTCGTGATATTTCATGCGATGGAAGACGTGCCAACGTTGAGTATACAAATGATTTCGAAGAAGATGCAGAGCGTAGAGACTTCACGATTAATTCTATAAGTTACTGCCCCTTTGAGGATAAAATTTATGATTATTTCGGAGGTATTCAAGATATCAAGCAGGGCAAGGTAGTGTTTATAGGTGATGCGCATGCTAGAATCCGAGAAGATTATCTTCGTATACTTAGATTTTTCAGATTCTCATGCCGTTACGCAAAAAATGTAGATAAGGATGCACTTAATGCATGTATAGATAATAAAAGTCATCTACCATCTTTATCAAGAGAGCGCATAAAGTCAGAAGTAGATTTGCTTATATTACTTCCAAATAGTAGCAAGATTTTATTACTTATGTATGAATCTGGTATTTTAAGTGAGTTATTTCCTAAGTGGCAGTATGACGAAAAGAGTCATAGTAATGCACTGAAATTTGCAAAATCTTTTAGTGTAAATTTAAACAAAATAACTATTTATACTATGATGTGTATGCATCTTGACTATGTTTCGTACCCCCAATTACTTGGCTTTAAATTCTCTAGATCAGAAGCAAATGAAATAATTAAAATGTTGAAATTTAAGGATATCAAGAATCTAACAAAATTAGAATTAGAGCTGAAGAAAATTTGGATTGAAGATAAATCTTATGAGCAGTATTTTGTTTTTTCTTCTCTGATAGCTGATGATGTGTCATTTATTCTGAATCTTTATCAAAAACTAAAAAACATAGATAAGCCAGTTTTCCCAGTCACAGGTAGAGACATAATGAGTCTTGGATATTATGGAAAAGAAGTAGGCAAATATCTTGATCTGATGAAGCAAAAATGGATAATGAGTGATTTTGTCTTGGATAAGTCATCATTAATCAAGTTAGCAAAAGATCACCATTAAAAGATTTTGTTATGAAGAGTAAGATAATATTTTTATTTCTAGTGATTAGCGCAAATTTTTCATCTTTTGCGTCCAAGCCTAAGATAGTTGCTAGTATAACTCCTATTGCAAGTATTGTGTCTATGCTTGTAAAAGATATTGCAGATATAGAAACGATAGATGTATCTAGTGGTTGCCCTCATCACTACCAGATGCGCCCTAGTGATAAAGCAAAAATCAATAATGCAAATATATTTATTTACCTTGATGAAGGGTTCGATGGGTTCGCTGCAAAATTAACATCAAATTTTCATGGAAGGGTAATCAAGATTAGCGATTTGAAAACAGTAAATTTCCTAGGGAGGAATGGAAAAATAAATTGGCATTTTTGGTTGGATTTGAAAAATGTATTAAATCTACAAGAAGAAATATCTGATATTCTTCTTACTGAATTTCCTAATTCAAAAGATGTGATATTAGCAAATAAAACTAAGTCACAAAAACAAATTTATGATTTAATTAAGATTAAGCAAGAGGCCCTTGGTAATATTAATAACTTAGTTGTGCTTACTGATAGTCTAGAGCATTTCTTACTTGATATAAATAATGGTTATAACATCAAAGATGTTTATCAAAAACAAAATGCAAGTTTAAAAAATATAAGCAAACTAGAGTCTGAGCTGAAGTTGAGTAGTACAAGATGTATAGTTATTGATTCGAGTCAAAATATTGAGCTATACGAAAAATTCAATAAAAAGATTGTTCAAATTGATTCTGAAAATTGGCTACCTGATAAGGGGAATAAAAACTACGCAGAATTATTCTATAATAAATATCTGAAAATGATATTGCAGTTGAGAGAATGCTGATAAGTATTGATAATACGAAATTTCTCCTAACACAAACGGAGTTAATATCCAGGATTTTTATAGATCTCGTATAATTCTCGTACTCACGTACTCAAACTTACGAGATGACAGGCTGGAGTGGTGCCATTCCGTAGAGCGACTTTTCTCTCCGCTGTCATTCCGTAAGCGACCGCTAAGGGAGCTATACGGAATCTCCTTCTAGATATAAATTCTATCTCTATTTAACAATGCCACTTCTTGCTTGACCGTTTTAGGTAGAAATGTTACAATGTGTGCCACATTTGTGCGCATCGTTACTATCAGTTTTCATATGATATATAACGACTAGAAATTACTTAGAATCACCTGCGTTTATTGCTGTAGCTTTTAAGTTTTTTTTTTGTCAATTAAGTTATGTATTATAGGCATGTCAACTAGCTCAGATTCACAGCAATTCAAAAGCACATTCCGCAATATCTTTTGGCCTATTCATAATTCTGAATTAGCTAAATTTATCCCTATATCTGCATTGATGTTCTGCATTCTTTTTAATCAGAATGTGCTGCGCATACTTAAGGACAGTATCCTAATATCAGAGATTAGCGCAGAAATTACAAGCTTTGCCAAAGTGTATTATGTTACTCCGATGGCAGCAATCTTTGTGGTGATCTACGCAAAGCTCGTAAACCATTTACCATTTCATAAAATATTTTACTATCTATCTGCTGTATTTACGGCATTTTTTGTTCTATTTGCCTTTATTATCTATCCTAATGTAGATTCATTTCATATGGATAGAGAGAATCTCTCATATCTAATGGCACATTATCCGCATTTTAAATGGTATATATCAACTGTTGCTAATTGGAGTTATACGTTATTTTATACTTTTTCTGAGTTATGGCCGAACATATTCTATGTACTATTGTTTTGGCAAATTGCTAATGAGATAACCACAACAAATGAGGCAAAACGTTTTTATACTTTATTTTCTTTATTTGGAAATTCATCGCTTGTACTTGTTGGCTTTATAATGATGAATATATCATCAGATGATACAATCTTGCGTAAATTATTCACGATATCAGATAGTAAAATAATATTAACGCAAAGCTCTATTGCTATGGTGGCTATTTCCTCTGCTATATCATGTATTCTTGCCAGATATATCGCAAAAAATATAATGAATGACTCCTCTTTATGCAAAAGATATAAAGAGGAGAAATCTACTCGCCCTAAGATGAGCTTAGCGGAAAGTTTCAAATATGTTGCAAGGTCAAAATATTTATGGTTAATGCTTATCTGTTCTGCTTCCTTTGGCTTAACTATGAACTTGATTGAAGCTGTATGGAAGGCAAAAATCAAAGAATTATACCCCACTGTTAACTCATATGCCGCTTTTAGCGGTATGTATATACTCTGGACAGGAGTTGCTAGTATGATTATGACCATCATTGGCAATAATGTAATGCGAAAAAGTAGTTGGTTTGTAGCAGCTGTTATCTCGCCTATAATTATCCTTTCTACCGGAGCTTTGTTCTTTTTTCTTGTTGTGTTTGATCAGAGCATTTTGAGCTTCTTTGACGGGATGATTTTAATGTCTCCACTTGCACTTGCAGTACTTGTTGGTGCAATTCAGAATGTTTTATCCAAAGGGGCAAAATATTCCATATGGGATACCTCACGGGAGATGCTCTATATACCGCTTGACAGGGAGCTTAGAACAAAAGGAAAAGCAGCTGTTGATATTGTAAGCCCGAAAATTGGGAAGGCTGCAAGTGGTTTGATCCAGTCTATGGTTTTTACAGTTATTCCGATGGCGACTTATCAGTCCATTGCACCAGCATTGATGATTATATTTATAGGAGTATGCGTGCTTTGGATATATGCAGTGCGGAAAATTTATTTTGAATATCAGAAGCTTCTTTAGCATGTTCGCCTCTACTGTCGTTCCTTAGGAGGCTTCTTCTCTTCACTGCCATTCCGCACGTGACTGGCGTTGTTGCATGGCTATTGCGTGAGAGGAGTAATGAAGTAGTGAGTAAAGACTAAGCAGCTATAATAAGGTTAATAACTTTGCATAAAAAAAGTCTATTCTTGCTATTTTCTTCAGTTTCTGGTT
>JAOMYS010000026.1 GCA_028372485.1 Rickettsiaceae bacterium
TTAATTGTAGAATTAATTCCTATGCTTTAGAGAGATCTCGTATAATTCTCGCACTTACGTACTCAAATTTACGAGACGACAAGTTGGGAATAGTAATACTCAAATCATGGAATGACTCGAGAGGCTAAGTTTTTATAAAATCTTGTGGGCAATGCCACCAACTTACGGAATGATAAAAGAGGCGCTCGCTCGGCGTTTTGCAGAGCGAGTTACTTTACTTTAATTGTCTTCTAATCTTCTTCTGCGGTTATTTTTTCTGATTCGCTTTTCAGCTTCTTGCTTTTCACGCACTCTTTTTACGGAAGGAGGTTCGTAAAAACGAGACATTTTAAGCTTACGAGAAACTAACTCTCTTTGAAGTTGCTTCTTTAAGTCTCTCATTGCTCTTTCGCAATTTCCACCATGAACACTTACATGTACGGCCACTAGACATTTACCTCCTTAACAGGCAGTTATAATTGAATTGAAAGCATATTATCTATATAGTTTAGCATTAAGTCAAGTATAAAACCAATAAATATGGCAGATATCGCAAGTAAACATGCAGAATGTAGATGCAAATTCTTTGAAGCATTATCAGAAATATTAGAAACCAATTCTTGGTCAAAGAAAACTATTCCGGAAGCAGAGAAGAAGTGTGATTTTGCTTCTGGTTATCATCATGTTCTTTTTCCGGCTGGGATTAGTCAAGTGATCAGTAAGTTTGAGCTATGGCAAGATAATAAGATGTTAAATCTTTTAAATTCAGTAAAGAGACCAGGCAAGATAAGAGAAAAGATTGCTCTTGCTCTTGAGGTGCGTATCATGCAAATTCTTTCAAAAGAGGCTATGTTTAATGTGAATGCATTTTTTTCAACGCCTTCAAATATTCTCTCTGGTGGTAAATCGGCATATGCCACATGTGACGCTATATGGAGATATGCGGGTGATAAGTCTAACGATTTTAATTATTACACAAAAAGAGGGTTACTATTTTCTGTATATCAATCAAGTAAATTATTTTACTTTGCTGATAATTCTAAAGATCACAAAGATACTAAAGAATTTATTAAAAATGCACTTGATAATATCGTCAATATTGCTAGTTTTAAGAGTCAAGTTAAAACTGAAGATATTCCTATCTTGAGGCTTTTTTGTTAAGGGAATTAATTTAAATATACATAAGAACTATGGCAGAGCAAAAATATTACCCAGATGTTAAATCTAATGTTAACTTTCCTGAAATAGAGAACGAAATATTAAAATTCTGGAAGGATAACGATATTTTTCAAAAATCTGTTGATACTAGAGACTCTCTTAAAGAAAATAAAAATAACGAGTTTATTTTCTATGATGGCCCTCCATTTGCAAATGGCCTGCCGCATTATGGGCATTTACTTACTGGTTTTGTAAAGGATATGTATGCTCGTTACCAAACAACGAAAGGGAAAAAAGTTGAGCGTCGTTTTGGTTGGGACTGCCATGGTCTTCCAGCAGAGATGGGAGCAGAAAAAGAACTTGGATTTTCTGGCCGTATTGCAATTAATGAATATGGTATAGATAAATTCAATGCACATTGCCGTAGTTCAGTGATGAAATACTCTAAAGACTGGGAAAAATATGTGCATCGCCAAGCAAGATGGGTTGATTTTGAAAATTCGTATAAGACTATGGATAAAAGCTTTATGGAGTCAGTCCTTTGGGCTTTTAAGGAGCTTTATAAAAAAGGTCTGATCTACGAATCTATGAGGGTAATGCCATATTCATGGGCATGTGAAACTCCTCTTTCTAATTTTGAAACAAGACTAGATAATTCATATAGAGAGCGTGCTGATAAAGCCGTGACCGTTGCTTTTGAACTTAATGCCAAGCCTGAATTTATAAAAGAAGAGTGCAGGAAATATAAGATTCTCGCATGGACGACAACGCCTTGGACTCTACCGTCCAATCTTGCTCTTGGCGCAGGAGCTGAGATGAATTATGTATATGTAATTAAAGATGATGTTTGCTATATTATCGCTGATTTTGCTGTAAAATCTTATGCAAAAGAGCTCGGGATAAGTGGGGAAGAAAAGCTGACCACCTTTAAAGGCAGCATGTTATCTGGCCTTACTTACAGACCATTATTTCATTATTTTAAGGATCATCCAAATAGCTTTAAAATCTTCTGTGCAGAGTTTGTACAAGAAGGTGATGGTACTGGTATTGTACATATGGCTCCTGGCTTTGGTGAGGATGATCAAGTTGTATGTCAGGAAGAAGGAATAGATCTTGTTTGTCCCGTCGATAATGCAGGTAAATTCACAAAAGAAATAACTGATTTTTCTGGAATGCAAGTATTTGATGCAAATGATCCCGTTATCATCAAGCTAAAAGAGCAGGGGCAATGGATTAAGACAGAGCAATATTTACATAATTATCCTCACTGCTGGAGGACGGACACACCTCTGATATATAAAGCTGTTCCATCATGGTATGTAAAAGTTACTGAATTTAAAGATCGTATGGTTGAATTAAACCAGCAAATCAATTGGATACCGCATAATGTTAAGGATGGGTTATTTGGCAAATGGCTTGAAAATGCACGTGACTGGTCTATCAGTAGAAACAGATTCTGGGGTACTCCTATTCCTGTTTGGAAGTCAGACGATTCTGATTATCAGCGGATAGATGTGTATGGGTCGGTAGAAGAGCTTGAGGCAGATTTTGGAGTCAAAGTAGAAGACTTACATAAGCCATTTATTGACGATCTGGTTCGCCCGAACCCTGATGACCCAACTGGGAAATCAATGATGCGTAGGGTAGGCGATGTATTTGATTGCTGGTTTGAAAGTGGTTCTATGCCGTACGGTCAGGCGCATTACCCATTTGAGAATAAGGAGTGGTTTGAAAATCATTTTCCCGCAGATTTTATAGTAGAATATTCAGCGCAAACAAGAGGGTGGTTCTACACATTGATGGTACTATCTACCGCTTTGTTTGATCGCCCTCCTTTTTTGAACTGTATTTGTCATGGTGTGATTCTTGATTCAACTGGGCAGAAGCTATCAAAGCGTCTTAATAATTATGCTGATCCAATTGAATTATTTGAAAAATATGGTTCAGATGCTCTTAGGGTAACCATGCTTTCGTCAAATGTGGTGAAAGGTCAGGAGCTATTGATAGATAAAGATGGAAAAATGGTATTTGATACTCTTCGCTTATTTATAAAACCTATCTGGAATGCGTATCACTTTTTTTGCTTATATGCTAATAGTGATGTGATAAAAGGAGAGATATCCTATGATTCTAAAAATGTTTTAGACTCATATATTCTATCAAAGCTTAAATTAGCAATTCTGGAGATAGAAAGATCAATGGATCTATTTGATAGCCAGTCTGCATATGATGCAATATCTGATTTTTTTGAAGTGCTTAATAATTGGTATATCAGAAGGAGTCGCAATCGTTTCTGGAAGCCTGAAAAGGACCAAGACAAGATAGATGCTTATAATATTTTGTATACAGTTCTTGTGATGATGAGTAGGGCGATGTCATCTCTTCTTCCTCTGATATCAGAGCACATATATAAAGGGCTTGTAAAAAGTGATGATAGTCAAGATAGCGAAAGTGTACATCTTGTAGATTTTCCTGTACTTGATCAAGTAACTATTGATAAAGAGCTAGTCTATAACATGGATCAGATTCTTGATATTTGTAGTAGTGCTTTATTTATCAGAAGTGAGAAAAATATCAGAGTAAGGCAGCCCTTAGGTGATCTTAAAATTACTTCTAAAAATAGTGAGCTATTTAAAGATTTCGAGGATTTAATAAAAGATGAAATCAACGTAAAATCAATTAGTTATAGTAATGATCTATCAAATGAGGCTGATACAAAATTATCTATAAAATTCCCCGTTTTAGGTAAAAGATTGCCTACTAAAATGAAAGAAATTATTTCAGCATCAAAGCAAGGTAAGTGGGAGTGTGATAATGATAATCACGTGCTAATTTCTGGAGAGAAATTACAAAAAGAAGAGTACGATATTATTTTAGTTCCAAGGTCAAAAGAAGGTGCAAAATCACTATCTAATAACCAAGGAATGATACAGCTTGACCTTAACATTACAAAAGAGCTTAAAGATGAAGGAATAGCAAGGGATATAATAAGGCTTGTGCAGCAAGCACGCAAAAGTGCAGGGTATGATGTTTCTGATAGAATCAAACTGAAGTTAAAGTCTGATATAGATTTAACTTCAGTTTTATCGTCTCATGCAGTATTGATTTCTGAGCAGACCTTGAGTGAATTTGATTCTACGTTTACTCATGATTATAGTTGTAATACAGAGCTTCTTGATAAGAATATTGAGATTTTTCTTAAAAGGTGAATAATTATTGGCTAGATAGCCAGATTCCGTATAGCTTCCTTAGCGGTCGACTGGCGTTGCCTGCATGGCTCTAAAAAGTCTAGAAAGTCCGCACACAGCCATCAATAAACCGTAAACGATTTCTGTGTCCTACGTCATTCCGCACGTGACTGCTAAGGGAGCTATACGGAATCTTGTAACAACAGAAGAATCAACTTCTATGCTTTAGAGATCTCGTATAACTCGCAAAACGCTCATTTACGAGATGACAAGTTGAGGACTTTCATATAGTAATTCTCTAATTTACACTGATGAGAGTGAGAAAGTTTGTTATTGCGTAAACGACTTTTCCCTCACACAATTGCCGCGCAGGCTAACGCCGGTTGTTTGCGGAATGACAATAGAGAGCAATTAAGCTCGATTTATTTTTATCTATTATTTGTGCGTCAATGTCTATGAGTTCTTATTGTCATGGAATATAAAAGCTCACAAATCTATGAGAATTTACATAATTAATGGAACGAGTCACGATGAGTACGCCTAAATAAATAGGCGTACAAAGAATAACGACATAAAAATTCAGAATAAATTAATTACACTTAATTAAAGTATTTACGCTCCTTTACTTCTCCGTTATCACCATCTGAATCCTGTTTTTTATCATTCCATTTCTTAGCATTATCACGCTTTGCTCCTCTATCCTTATCTTTGCTATTATTTTTTCCAGCAAATGATTTTTTGTCTTTATCTCTCGGTGAGTTGATCTCCTCTGGCTTAATATCAGAGTCAACATTTTTGATAGTTAATTTGGCTTTGCCACGATCAAAACCAATAAACTTGACCTTTACTTTTTGACCTTCACTTAAGACAGATGAAACAGACTCTATCCTCTCTTGAGCAATTTCGCTGATATGTACAAAACCATCACGATTGCCTGAATAATTGACAAACGCACCAGCGTCAAGAATTTTTACTACAGTACCTTCAAAGATATCCCCAAACTGAGGATCAATCGCAATCTCTTTTACCATTGCAACAGCGGCATCAAGTTTATCTTTTCCAACTGCAGAGACAGAAACTTGCCCCTCGTCAGTAATATCAACTTTTGCACCTGTTGTATCGCAAATCTCCCTGATTACCTTCCCTCCAGGGCCGATAATTTCACGAATCTTATCTTTGTTGACCATGAAAGATACAATCACTGGAGCATTATCACTGATTTCATTATTAGACGAAATCGCTTCTGCCATCTTGCCTAAAATATGAATACGCCCATCTTTTGCTTGGGTCAGCGCTTCTTTCATAATATCAAGTGTAATACCAGCAACTTTTATATCCATCTGAAGTGCAGTCACACCTTCAGCTCCTCCTGCAACTTTGAAATCCATATCGCCTAAATGATCTTCATCTGCAATAATATCTGACAATACTAGTAATTCATCTTTTTCCTTAATAAGACCCATAGCAATACCAGCTATAGGCTCTTTCATTGGTACACCAGAATTCATCATAGACATAGAACCACCACATACGGTTGCCATGGATGATGAACCATTTGACTCTGTAATTTCAGATACAACCCTAATAGTGTAAGGAAATTCATCTTTTGAAGGTAGCGCTCTCTTAAGAGCTCTCCATGCTAACTTACCATGCCCCGTTTCTCGTCTGCTTGGAGCACGCATCGGATACGCCTCGCCAACAGAATACGGTGGAAACAAATAGTTAAGCAGGAAGCTTTCCTTATATTCACCTTCTATACTATCTATGATTTGCTCATCCTGACCTGTTCCAAGAGTTGTTGTGACAAGAGCCTGAGTTTCTCCACGAGTGAACAATGCAGAACCATGGGTGCTAGGTAGTAAAGACACTTCACATTCAATCGGTCTGATTTCATTCGATTTTCTGCCATCAATACGCACTTTCTTTTTTAAAGTATCGCTTCTAAGTATCTCAGATTTTACACTAGATAAGGCAAAATCAATTTGCAATTCTGTGTGCCCATCCTCAGTAAAACGCTCTTTCATAGCATTTGATATAGCACTTATAGCTTCATAACGCTCTTGTTTTTCTTGTATTGCAAATGCTTTTGCAATATCAGATTTTGTTAATTTGCTTATCTCGTTCCTTAATTCTTCTGGATATAGCTCCGTAGTTTCCCATGGGGTCTTACCAGCTTCAGATTTAAGCTCTTCAATTAATTTAATCACAGGGGCAAAACCCTCTTGCCCGAATCTAACAGCCTCTATCATTTGCTCTTCTGTTAGGAAATCAGCTTCTGATTCTACCATCATTACCGAATCTTTTGTTCCAGCAACAACAAGGTCAAGCTTGCTATTTTCCATATCAGATATAGATGGGTTAAGAACAAATTCATTATCAATGAATCCGACCCTACTACCGGCTACAATATCCAAAAATGGTACGCCAGAGATACTAAGTGCAGCTGATGCACCTATCAAGGCTAGAATATCAGTACTAAATCTTTCATCAAATGAATGTACTGTACAAAGTACTTGTGTTTCATTGAAGAACGCAGGATGGAATAGAGGACGGATAGGACGATCAATTAATCTTGACACCAAAGTTTCTTTTTCTGTGCCTCTTCCCTCACGTTTAAAAAAACCACCAGGTATTTTACCAGCAGCATATGCTTTTTCTTGATAGTGCACTGTAAGAGGGAAGAAACTTATTCCCTCCTTTTGTTCCTTTGCGCTAACTGCGGTACATTGAACAACAGAATCACCCATTTTAACTATGACTGCGCCATCGGCTTGCCTTGCAATCTTACCTGTTGATAATTCTAGCGTTTCACCGTTCCAATCTATCTTTTTTATTATCTCATTAAACATCAAATTATTACCTTATTATTATATTTTCATTGCTATGGGAAGAAGCTTACACGTAAAGCATTCCAAAGCTGCCCTTTGCTCAAAGTACTAAGATTTATTCTATTTATCAGGGATACGGTTATTCACAAAATCTATTATGCTTAAATAACAAATTGATGATCAATGATAAAAATGTGAGTTTTATATATCACTAAAGTTAAGGTCTTAAGTTATTTTCTCAGACCGAGCTTTTTAATTACAGTGACATATCTCTCCAGACTCTTCTTTTTTAAATAAGCCAGCAATTTACGTCTACGACCTACAAGCATCAGAAGACCTCTCTGTGAGGAAAAATCCTTATGGTTACCTTTGAGGTGACCAGTTAAATTTTTGATTCTTTCAGTTAAAACAGCACATTGCACTTCTACAGAACCAGTATCATTTTCTACTGTAGCAAATTCTTTCATAAGCGTAGCCTTACGCTCTTGTGTAATCGACATCTTTATTCTCCTTTTTATAAATTAAAAACTCTTGATGATTTGAAATTCTTATCTCGCAAACTACCAATAGCAACAATGCTGCTACTATTTCTTACCCAAACAAGATCATAACTTTGATCTTCGTCAAACTGACATTCTTGACCAAAGCGAATCTTTTTTATTTGAGTATCGTCTGCTTCAAGCGCCGGGATGTCGTCTAGCACATCTTCAATCTTCAAGCACTTACCCTTTAGAAGTTTACTTGCTTCTTCGAGGTTCATATCTAGATAGCTGGATATATCAAGCGCATTTTTTGCGCAAAACATCCCAACTTTCTTGCGGCGCAATTCTATCACAAATCCCAAACTTTGCAAGGATAAAGAAATATCCTCAGCAAGCGTCCTTATGTACGTCCCCTTGGAGCATAGGCAAGAATAGCTAGCAGTTGCTTGAGCTTTGTTATAGCTTGTGCATTTCAGATCATATATCTTGATGATTCTTGGGTTTAAAGAAAAAGACTCGCCCTTCCGAGCAAGCTGATAGGCTCTCCTCCCATTCACTTTCAGTGCAGAATACGAAGGTGGTATTTGCTCAACATCGCCTATAAATTTATGACATACTAATATGCATTCATCTTCTCTAGGAATATAATCCGTCTTTTCTATAATCTTACCAGAGCTGTCTGCTGTATCGGTTTTAGCACCGAAGCGGATTGTAAACTCATATTCCTTCTTAGCATCAATCAATATGCTAACAAGTTTGGTTGCTTCACCTATTGCAATGGGCAAGACACCTTCTGCTTCAACATCCAAAGTTCCAGTATGACCAATCTTTGCGCCTCTAAAAATGCGCTTTACCAATGACACTGCTTTTGCAGAACTTATCCCTTTTGGTTTATATATGTTGAGCCACCCATTCATGCTTGAATTCATATTCCAAAGATTTAAGGTTACCACCTAACCAGTATAGATCCCCATGTTGCACCTGCGCCAAATGCTGTAAATACTAAAATTTTACCAGGCTCAATAATGCTTTTTGATTTTAACTCTGCAAGGGCAAGTGGTATAGATGCTGCTGAGCAGTTTGCATGTTTTTGAACTGTGGTTATGATTTTCTCTTGTGGCAAGTCAAATCTAGATGCAATGTTATTAATTATCCTCAAGTTTGCTTGATGAGGGATAAGGTAATCAATATCAGATATATCCATATCATTTGCCTTAAGTATGGCTTTTACAGATTCTGACATTTTTTCGATAGCGTTTTTGAATACTAATTGACCATTCATCTGAATAGTACCGCTTTTTCCGTTAGTACTAACACCACCATCGGTGTGGAGGGTATCGTATAAAGACCCATCTGAGTAAATATCGCTGTCAATAATACCAGAGTCAGTGTTACTTTGCTGTAAAATTACCGCACCTGCTCCGTCGCCAAATAGCACACAAGTTTTTCTATCATTCCAGTCTAGAAGTGATGACATCTTGTCTGCACAGACTATCAATGCAGTTTTGTACTTACCAGATTTGATCATGCTATCTGCCGTTTGCATACCATACACAAAACCTGAACAAACGGCTTGTAGGTCAAATGATGGAATTGTTTTTCTTCCAGAAAATAATGCACCCTGAATTTTGTTGGCAACAGCTGGAAAGCTATGATCCGGTGTTGTAGTGCATGTAATAATCAGATCAACATCATCTGCAGTGATATTAGCATCATCAATTGCAGCTTTAGCAGCACACAGCGCCATATTAGAGCAAGCTTCATCTTCACTGGCAACATGCCGCTGGCTTATACCAGTTCTTGTAGCGATCCACTCATCACTGGTATTAACAATTTTTTCAAGATCTGTGTTAGTCAGAATCTTCTTTGGTAAGTAGCCTCCAACGCCAATAATCTTTGAGGCCATGAATTCTACTGCGCTTCAGCTTCAGCTTCTTCTGCTTTTTCAACAACAATTTGCTTGTTATTGTAAGCGCCGCTGCTTTTGTCCATATGGTGAGGAAGCCTATATTCACCAGTATCTTTGTCAATAATCACATTGACTCTATTTAAAGAATCATGAGACCTTCTCATATTACGCTTTGATTTCGAAGTTTTTTTCTTTGGAACTGCCATTATTTTCCCTCTATCAATCTAATTCAATGTTAAGATTTAAAAAAAGTGTTTGTCAAATCGGTGCGTATCGTACTATATTTCCTTCTAGAAATCTATCAGTATTTTCCCAAGGTAAAATTTATGACACTTTTTGCTAAATATTTTAAGTATTTATTGACTCTATCTATCTTCGCAATGCTTGCAGGCTGTCAAGCTATTGATGTTAGGGGGCAGTTCATCAGCGATCAAGCTATCAAGGATATAAATTCCAAAAAATTAAACAGGGAGCAGCTAGTGCATGAGATAGGAAATCCAACATATATTCCAGATTATACAGAAAATACTTGGTATTATATCCAAAGGTCCATGAGCAGAAAAGCTTGGCTTGATCCAAAAGTAGTGAAACAACGAATAGTGCAAATTACATTTGTTGATAAGAATGGTTTTGCAAGAGCAGAGCTTGTGGAAAACACACATAACGAAAAAATATCATCTAATGATAATTATACAAAAACACGTGGAACAGAACAAACTGGGATTCAAAAATTTGTAAAAAACATTGGAAGATTTAACAAGACTACTGATAAGGTGAATAAAAAGAAAAAGAAGAAGAAATAAAGAGAGAAAAAGAAAATGGAACAAATTAATAAGCTACTTATATTTTTAGTAGGGTTAGCGATTGCTGCAATTGTTTATGTAGTTTACGACATGACAGGTAAGTTTTCTGATATAACTAGTAAGTTTGCAGAAACTGTAGAAAAATCTATAGAAAAAACTGTGGAAAATAAAAATATGGTTATTCCTCCCCACCCATATAATGAGTGTATAAAATTGCTCATAGACCAAGTGAATAAGGAGAACAAAGACAGTGATTTTGAAAAAATGAAAGCGGTGTGTTTTGTTTTGTCTGACAAAGAGAAGAACTAAATAGAAAAGAGAAATCCCGTATAATCCTCGATAGTAATACTCGAATTTACGAGATGACAGGT
>JAOMYS010000027.1 GCA_028372485.1 Rickettsiaceae bacterium
CAAAGCAACTGATCTACGAAGCCTCAATCCATCCTTTTCTAATTATGACCCAGAAGAAGAAAGATGTGCACGTCAATTAAAATTAGTTTTAGAAACCATATCGTCTTATGAACAAAGAGAAGATATTACAGAAATGCTATGCACTATGGATTTATCAGATATCGTTATTCTGATGCATCTATCATCATCTTACCCAAAAAATCAAGAAGATTGCTATGGTGTGATGTCTATATTAGAGCAAAGCATTAATGAAGGTATAATAACAGATAATCAAGTCTTGATCGTCTTGAGAGAACATATAGACTATGTATACAATGTAATAGAAAAGCGTTTTAAGTTTGAAAATATTTTAGAAAAGCATGGAGATCAGATTGAGGAATTTCAGAAGGAGCTCATGGGTAAAGGTCAACAAGAAGAAAATGAGCAAGAGGATGTAGATTTAGGATAAACTAATTTAGTTCTTCAATCTATACCCTGTTTTAAATATCCATGCAATTAACGCCATGCATATTGCTAAGAATAACATTATCATAGCTACGCTTACTTCCAAGCTAACATCTGAATTTTCGTAAAAGCTCCACCGGAATCCACTGACAAGATATACAACAGGATTCAGAAGTGAGATTTTTTGCCAAAATTCTGACAGCATATCAATAGAGTAAAAACTTCCTCCTAGAAAGGTAAGTGGATTAATTACAAGAAGAGGAATTAGCTGCAATTTTTCAAATCCATCTGCCCATATGCCAATAATGAAACCAAGCAGGCTGAAGGTAATGCAAGTAATAACTAGGAAGAAAGCCATCCATATAGGATGCTGAATTTCCAGCGGTACGAATAGCCCGGCAGTAAGTAGTACTATGATCCCTATTATTATGGACTTAGTTGCAGCAGCTGCTACATATCCCACTGTAATTTCTACAAAAGATAGAGGCGCTGAAAGTATCTCATAGATCGTGCCTGTAAAACGTGGAAAGTAAATGCCAAAAGAAGCATTAGCAATACTTTGTCCTAATATGGTGAGCATAACAAGACCAGGTACAATAAAAGCACCATAATTTATACCGCCAATATCACTAATGTGAGAGCCTATTGCTGAGCCAAAAACAATAAAATAAAGTATGGTCGAAATGACAGGAGAAAGTATTGTTTGCCCGATTGTACGTACCATGCGCATCATTTCAAATTTATAAATAGCAAAAATTCCCTGATAATTTATCATTATGCGCTCTCTACTAATTGTACAAATATCTCCTCTAAAGAGCTTTGATGCGTATCTAGATCAGTATAATTTATTTCATTGGTTTTGAGGCAATCTAATAAGTCAGATATATTGTTAGATTTTTTTGCAGGATCATAAGTGAAAATAATTTGTTTATTGTCATCAGCAAGTCTAAGTGCAAATCCCTCCAGCTCTTCTGGAATTTTTTTCATAACCTTGCTTAAATTGATCACCAATTCTTTTTTACCCAATTTTTTCATCAAGGATTTTTTCTCCTCAACCAGAACGAGTTTCCCATGATTAATCACGCCGATCCGATCTGCCATTTCTTCGGCTTCTTCTATGTAATGTGTGGTAAGAATTATAGTAACCCCCGTTTCTCGCAATTGCCGTACCTGCTCCCACATAGATTTACGAAGCTCTACGTCTACACCAGAAGAGGGTTCGTCTAAAAATAAGATTTGTGGCTCATGAGATAACGCTTTGGCGATCATTACACGCCTCTTCATACCGCCAGATAGCATACGAATTTGGGAATCTTTTTTATCCCATAGCGACAATTTTTTTAGCAATCCTTCGATATAGGTACTATCTGCCGATTTTCCAAAAAGACCACGGCTAAAGGTCACTGTGTTCCAGACTGTTTCAAATGCATCTGTAGTAAGTTCTTGAGGAACGAGGCCAACATATGAGCGAGCTTTACGATAACTCTTCACATTATCATGACCAAATACCGATACAGTACCACTACTTGAATTCACAATGCCACATATTGCACTAATGAGAGTAGTCTTACCTGCGCCATTTGGACCAAGCAAGGCTAGTATCTCGCCAGAATGAATTTCTAAATCAATATTATCTAAGGCATGAAATCCATTATCATAGAATTTACTCAAGTCTTTGACGCATATAGCCTGATTCACCCAAACCTCTTTAACAGTTAGCAGAAAATAGTTTACTTAGGTAAAGGAGGTTTTGGTAAAGATGCTTGGTCACCAGCAATAGTACTTGATATGTTACCTACATGATCTACCGTGGATTTTTCAACATTAGATGTGTCGACTTTTCCTTTATAACCATTACCGTACATATTTCCACAAGCAGAAAGTAATAATGAAGCTATTATTAGTACCGAAATATTTCTCATATCTGTTTACCCAAATTTTAAATTAACATCCGTTCATGGTACATTGTAATTCTAGTATGCGTCAATAGGTAGTCAAGAAGTCTCGCATTTGTACTCGCTCTTTGCGTTAATGGCATTCATATCTTCACTCTCACCCATAACATATTTCTGAGGTTTGCGAAAAGGGTGCGAATTTCTTATTTCTACTCCATCATGTTTTTCTTGTGACCATTCATGCTCTTTCGGTTGGGCACTTAATTGCGCAAGTGATTCTTTTTCTAACCTTTCTGCTATTGGCAAATCATCATCATTATGTTTTTTTAATATCTCTTGAAAACTTTTTCTTATCTCACTTGAAAATTCATTTTCTAGTATTTTTTGACATTCCTCTCTTATTTTACTCAATGATTCGTTTTCTAGTATTTCTTGACACTGCATTCTTAGTTCCTCTAATCCCGTTTCATCATCTGATTCTGAGTTGCAATCTAAGAAAATATCATTATCGTTATTCTCTTTTCTCGCTGTTAGAGGGGCATTAGATGTATGGTTAGTACGTGCAGTTAATATATTTTCTGTACTGAGTATTTTTTCATCTTCTTCTGTATTTTGATGCATCATTAGAGGAAGGTCGTCGGATAAGAATTTTATTTTAAAGTCAAATGTAAAAAATGAGAAAAAATCGTTAAATCTGTGAGTAAATCCAGTATACCAATTTTTAGCAACATTCAATAACCATTCAAAGATCATAATATTCCTCCGCATATAAAAATGTGCCGTGCACAAATTATAGAAGAATGATGTTAAGATTACGTTAACAAGCTATTCATTTTTTAAGGCGCTGGGAAAAGAATCACATTTGCGGACCCTCTCGTACTTTCGTAAGTGACTTTCTCTCCCTTGTCATTTCGTAAGTGAGCTTTGTAGCGAGCTATACGGAATCTTTAAATATATGGAGGCAATTTCTGTGCTTTTGAAAATAGTTTGAAGAAATTATCTGTAGTTTGAGATGCTAGTTTTTCTGCACTCATACCTTTTAATTCTGCAAGAAATTCAAGTACATATCTGGTATATGAAGGCTCATTCGTTTTTCCTCTTTTAGGAACAGGTGCTAAATACGGAGAATCAGTTTCAACAAGTAACCTATCTAAAGGAACATGCTTGATAGCATCACGAATGGAGTCTGCATTTTTGAAAGTGACGATGCCAGATATAGAGATATACATTCCAAGATCAAGCATCTTCAGTGCGAAATCTTTAGATGCGGTAAAGCAATGTATTAGTCCCGGAAATTCTTTATGTTTCTTATGCTCAGCAATGATATTTGTAGTATCATCTTCTGCATCACGAGTATGTATAATGAGCGGCAATTTATTCTCTTGAGATGCAATAATATGCTGCCTAAATGATTCTTGCTGTATTTTATGATGTGACTTTTCTTTATTATAAAAATAATCTAAACCAGTTTCACCAAGACCTATTACTTTTTTGTCATCTGATAATTTGATCAACCTATCGGATGAAGTCACTTCTTTGACTTCGCTAGGATGAACACCAACTGATGTAAAGACATTATCATACCTCTTTGCAATGCCCAAAATATATTCAAAATTATCTAATTTTGTGCAAATCGTTTGAAGATACTTTACTCCATTCTCATTTGCTCTTCTTACAATATTATCTATATCATCATAGTCAGTTAGCATATCTAAATGGCAATGGGAATCTACTATTATCATTTTCTTATTACTTCTCTAATCTTGGAAATAGGGGTTTTGGCTCTAGGAGTTCTGTATTTGGTTTTATAGCAAATTCCTTTGTTAAACGAGTAAAGGTTCTTTCGTCTTCAGGAATGTTCAACTGATCAAGCATCTTCTCTGCTGAATATGGCGTAAATGGCTGAAGCATAATCCCTATATAACGTAAAATTTCTACGAGCGTATATAGCACCATATGCATTCTTTCTGGGTCTGATTTACGAAGAGTCCAAGGTGCTTCCTTATCTATATATATATTTGCCTGTTCTGCTATATGCACTATATTATCTAGTACACCATTGATATTAAAAGATTCAATCTGAATCGTGCTATCTTTTACCGTAGACAATGATTCTTTAAACATAGTAGTATCATACATTTCATCAATATATGAAAAATCAATACTAGGAATTTTTTTATCGCAATTCTTATAAATAAAAGAGGTTGTGCGCTGCAGTAAATTCCCGATCTTATTTGCAAGCTCGCTATTATTGCGAGAGATCAAATTCTCACGGGAGAAATTACCATCATTACCAAAAGTAATCTCTCTCATTAAAAAATACCTAACTTGGTCTACGCCAAATTCTTCTGTCAAATCAAAAGGATTAATTACGTTCCCCAAGGATTTAGATATCTTCTCACCTTCATTAGTCCACCATCCGTGAGCCATAATTGTTTTTGGAAGCTCTAGCCCTGCAGCCATCAAAAAAGCAGGCCAATATACAGCGTGAAATCTTAAGATATCCTTGCCCACTATATGGGCGCTAGCTGGCCAATATGACTTAAAATCTTCCGTATTGTCGGGATACCCAAGCGCAGAAATATAATTCGTAAGTGCATCAAGCCATACGTAAATAACGTGATCAGAATCCTCTGGCACTGGGATGCCCCATTTGAAACTTGTTCTTGAAATAGACAAATCCTTCAATCCACCTTTAACAAAACTTATAACTTCATTACGCCTTGATTTTGGTAAGATAAAATTCGGATTCTTTTCGTAATAATCCAGCAACTTGTCTTGCCATTTAGAAAGAGCAAAGAAGTAGCTTTCTTCCTCTACCCATTCTACAGGAGCACCAGTAGGTGCAAACCCATCTTCCGTTAGCTCGCTCTCTGCATAATATGCTTCATCCCTAACGGAGTACCACCCACTATATTTGCCAAGATATATATTGCCACTAGATTTAAGCTCTTTCCAAAAAGCTATTGCAGCATCTTTGTGCCGACGTTCACTTGTCCTGATGAAGTCATCATTTGAGATGTTTAAATCATGCATCATCTTCTTAAAAACTTCTGCATTTTTATCTACAAACTCTTGTGGATCAAGATCATTCTTCTTTGCAGATAATTCAACCTTTTGACCATGTTCATCAGTACCTGTGAGGTACTTTACCTTCTTGCCGCTAAGCTGCATGAATCTAGATATAACGTCAGTAGCAATAGAAGTATATGCATGACCAATATGCGGAACATCATTCACATAAAATATTGGAGTTGTAATGTAAAAGTGATCTGAAGACATTGCTAATATTTATAAATTCACGAATGCAGGAAATGATAGAGCGGAATATAGCAAAATTCAAGAAGCGATACGAGTAAAATAAATGCTATATAATTTATCACATATGTGATATTATAATCAGATAATATGATTTTTTATATTATCTGATTATAATAGAGGGTTTTATGATAAAACTTATAACTGCAACAGATGTAGTAAGATCATTCTCAGACATAATAGGTAGAGTATACTATAAAGGCGAAACGTTTGAAATCAAAAAGGGAAATAACATAGTTGCAAGGTTGTCTCCAGCAAAAGAAAATCCAATTCTTTCCATATCTGACTTGAATAAGTTTTTTAAAAGCTCTGCCCATCTTTCACCTGAAGACGTGAATGATTTTGAAAAGGAAATAAAATCAATTAGATCGCTTAAAGAAGCTCATGGATCAGATAAATGGGAGTAATTTTAGATACGTCAATTTTAATAGCAACAGAGAAACGAATTATAGATTTTAACAAGTGGCGACAATATGAATCTGTTTATATTAGTAGCGTAACAATCACAGAATTACTTGTTGGTGTACATCGTGCAGCTTCGCCAAAAGTACGTATTAAGAGATCAGCATTTGTAGAACATATAATCAACTCTATTAGTTCAATTACTTTTGGTGCAGAAGAAGCAAGGTCTTATGCACAGATAATAGATGATCTATATCGCAATGGCATAACTCTCGGGGTGCATGATATGATTATTGGCGCAACAGCAATAACACATGGTTACCCTGTACTTACTACGAATAAAAAAGATTTTATAAGAATTCCAAGTTTAGAAGTGTTATCACTAGATTAAGCTGATTGAACGCATCTCATCATTGGGCACCAATAATTGAGCTTAAGTGATTTCATAACAACAACATAAAACCAAGTGGTCTAATCTTAATATCATCTTTTTTTATGAAATGATTGCCAGTCTAAAGCATAAGATATATAACTTTGTAATTGTAGATAAATAAAATTGTGATTATGTCAGACGATAGCTTGCCAGATGATCCAGAAAAAACTACTCGCAGGGATTTTATGACCCTTACGGCAACTGGCATGACGGCTGTTGGGGCAGCATGCGTTGCTTGGCCACTTGTTGATTCTATGAATCCTTCATCTGATGTTCTAGCGCAATCTTCGATAGAGGTAGATATTTCTTCTGTAGAACCTGGTCAAACCATGACTGTAAAATGGCGTGGAAAACCTGTATTCATAACTCATAGAACAGAAGCAGAAATAAAAGAAGCTGAGGATGTGCCGTTGAAGGATTTAAAAGATCCGGAGCCAGATTCTGCAAGAGTAAAAGAAGGGCATGCAAAGTGGCTAGTTACTATCGGTATTTGTACTCATCTTGGTTGCGTTCCACTTCCCAATAAAGGAGAGTATGATGGGTGGTTTTGCCCATGCCATGGTTCTCATTATGACACATCTGCGAGAATCAGAAAAGGACCAGCTCCTAAAAATTTAGTAGTGCCTCCATATCAATTTCTTTCTGATACAAAAATTAAAATCGGATAGATATGAATACAAATCATAAATCTTCTAAATCATCACAAAATGCTGGGATTATTGCGTGGATTGATTATAGATTGCCTATTTTTTCTTGGTTTAAACATCTTGGAGAGTATAAAACTCCTAAGAATTTAAGCTATTGGTGGAGTCTTGGCTCTATTGCTGGAATCGCATTAGTAATTCAAATAGTTACAGGAATAGTTCTAGCAATGCACTATACACCTCATGTGGATTATGCCTTTGATAGCGTTGAAAAAATAATGCGAAACGTCAATTATGGTTGGCTTTTACGTTATATGCATGCAGTTGGTGCTTCAATGTTTTTTGTTGCGGTATATCTTCACATTTTTAGAGGTTTATATTACGGTTCATACAAAGCCCCACGTGAGCTACTATGGCATTTGGGTCTAATTATATTCCTTGTCATGATGGCAACTGCTTTTATGGGTTACGTGCTTCCTTGGGGGCAAATGAGTTATTGGGGAGCGACTGTTATTACCAACTTATTCTCTGCTATTCCAGTAGTTGGGGAGAGTATCGTAACTTGGCTATGGGGAGGGTTTTCAGTAGATAATCCAACTCTAAATAGATTCTTTGCTCTGCACTACTTATTACCGTTTGTTATTGTTGCATTAGTAGTCTTGCATATATGGTCTCTTCATACTCATGGTTCGAATAATCCTACTGGTGTTAAACTGAAAAAAAAGGATATGATACCTTTTCATCCTTACTACACCATTAAGGACTTTGCTGGATTTGGGGTGTATTTTCTAATTTTCGCATATTTTATTTTCTATAAGCCAAATCTTTTAGGGCATCCAGATAATTATATACCTGCTAATCCAATGATTACTCCAGCACATATTGTGCCTGAATGGTATTTCTTACCATTTTATGCAATCTTGCGTGCAGTGCCTTCAAAACTCGGTGGTGTTGTGATGATGTTTGGAAGTATCATAATATTATTCTTCCTGCCATGGCTTGATAGGTCAAAAGTTCGAAGTGCAACTTTCCGGCCGTTATATAAATGGGCATTTTGGATGTTTGTTGTTGATTGTTTGGTGCTTGGATATGTTGGGGGTATGCCAGCAGAAGAGCCTTATCTTACAGTAAGCAGGATTGGCGCACTATACTACTTCTTCCATTTCTTTATCATAGTACCTTTTATAGCAAGATTTGAAAAACCTCTGCCTCTACCTCATGATATTGCGGAGGATGAAAAAATGCACGAGGATGAAATAATTTGATTATGCAGAGCAGAATATTCCTTACAATTATACTATTCCCTTTGATATTTTTTTCTTCACTAACAAGTAGCTACGCATCTTCAGAAGCTAAAAAGCCTAAGCAAGTAGTGTGGCCTTTTGAAGGTATATTTGGAACAGTTGACAGGCAGGCTGCCCAGCGTGGTGCGCAGGTATATCTTGAAGTTTGTTCTGCCTGTCATGCCTTGCAGCATTTATATTATCGCAATCTGAAGGATATTGGGTTTTCTGAGGCTGAGATAAAAGAGATAGCAAAGGAGAAAATGGTAACTGATGGTCCAAACAGTGACGGTGAAATGTTTCAGCGTCCTGCTAAACCTTCTGATAATTTTGTTTCTCCTTACCCGAATGAAGAGGCTGCAAGAGCTGCAAATAATGGAGCGCATCCCGTCGATTTGTCTTTAATTGTTAAGGCAAGAGAAGATGGAGCTAATCACTTATTTTCAATTTTGACTGGGTATATGGACGCTCCCGAAGATGTAACTTTGATGCCTGGATTATATTACAATCCATATTTTGATGGAAATCAAATTGCTATGCCTCCCCCACTCGTTGCTGACCAAGTGCAATTTGCAGATGGTACTCCTGCAACGCTTGAACAAATGTCTCGTGATGTGACTATATTCTTGCAATGGGCAGCAGAGCCTGAGATGGAACATAGAAAATCTATGGGTTTAAAAGTGTTGATTTTCTTATCAATATTTACCATATTGTTCTTTGTTACAAAGAAGCATGTATGGAGAAGCATATATCACTAAAAACTTCTCTCAATATTTAATTTTATCAATTAAAACACTGTGACTATATTATGAAAAATTCTATTATCTTATCTTATCTTTTTTTGCTCATCGTAACACAATTTACTTTTACATCTGAGGTACTAGCAAGCGAAAGTAAAAAATTTACAAAGGAAGGGATAATAAAAAGTATCTTACCTTCTGATTATCGTGATCGTAACATAAAAAGTAAAGGTATAGGAAAGGCTCCTGTCAACATAGCATTGACAAAATATTGGGGGAAACGTAATAAAACATTGAATCTTCCTTTTAATTCAAGTCTTTCCATAGCACTGCCTTTTTATAGCACAACAATCGTTTCGTTAGTACAAGATAAAGATCTCATATTTTTAAACGGTAAGGAAACATCTTCTGATAGCTCTTTTGCTAAAAGGACCAGGGAGTTTTTAAATTTGTTTAGAAGAGATGACAAAATGTTCTTCAGGGTAGAAACAACAAATGATCTACCTACAGCATCTGGCTTTGCTTCATCTGCATCTGGTCTTGCAGCTTTGGTGCTTTCATTAAATGACTTATTTGATTGGCAATTAGAAAGTAAACAACTTTCAATTCTAGCACGACTCGGAAGCGGTAGTGCGGCACGTTCGCTATATTCTGGCTTTGTGGAATGGTCTGCTGGAACAAGAAAAGATGGGCTTGATAGCTATGGCTTGAAGCTTCAAATAAAAGAATGGAAAGATTTACGACTTGGCGTAATTGTAGTTAGTGATGAGCAAAAAGAAGTTAGTTCTAGGGACGGTATGAGTCTTGCGGTAAGAACATCACCTTTTTATAAAGAATGGGTAAACAAGGCTAATCAAGATATACAGCTGATTAAAGATTATATTGCAATACACGATTTTGCCAATCTTGGAAAAGTAATGGAAAGTAACGCACTTGCAATGCATGCTACTGCTATTACGTCTACTCCACCACTACTTTATTGGAGTCCAGAAACAATATCTATTATGCATAAAGTGTGGCAGTTACGTAACCAAAATGGTATATCTGTTTATTTTACTATGGATGCAGGTGCTAGTCCGTTCCTATTTTTTGAAAAAAATGATACAGAAATAATTGAAAAGACATTCCCTAATATTAAAATAGTAAAACCCTTATTCTAAGGAATACTTTTGTAAGATTGACATTCAAATCTTATTGAGATAGGGGATGTTAATATGATAGGAAATCTGTTATCATACCGTGATCTTATGTATTTTCTTTATCTTATTAATCAATGACTCTTAAAGCTAATTTATCTGAGAAACGTGAATTATATACCAAGCATCTGAGTAGTATGCTCGGTATCAGCTTCACTATTAGAGAGATTGATATAATATCAACTATTGTAAATCATAGAGGCGAAAAAAAGATCGCAGCATTACTGTCAATTTCTCCTAGGACA
>JAOMYS010000028.1 GCA_028372485.1 Rickettsiaceae bacterium
CGTAGAGTCAGTCCCCCCTTTTACTGTCTTTTCGCACGTGACCGCTAAGGGAGCTATACGGAATCTCATATCGAAGAGCCGATCTCCATACTTTATAGATCTCGTATAGTAGATTAAGTTTTACCTAAAATCAGGGATTTAGCTTTGGTAAGCTAGTAGTTTTTTTATGCTTTGTATTTTTCTTCTTTTTACTAACAAATTTCAGTAAATCTAACCATCTATGCTTTGCATTTTCAATATCAAGCTCATTACTTGAATATAACGATGATTCTAGGTCCTTGATTAGCTGGTCTGCATCACCAAACATATCTTTATCTAACTGTTTTTTGATAGCAAGATTAATCTTATGCAAAGATGAGTTGGAAGCAGCTCCTAATTCCTGATTGGCATAATCCTTTAGGAAATCATATAATTCTTTTGTAGAAGATATTTTGTTTATCTCCTTTTTTAGATTAATATTCTTTTTCTTAGGTTGACCCAGTGCATCTGATACAGATATTTTCTTGTCAGATGTAAGAACTGCAAAATTACTATTTTCTTTATTGTTCACATTAGAATATGACCCAGACTTTAGCAATTGTGCTAACTTATAAATTACGAATGTTACAACAATCGTAGATAAGATTATAACCAGATATAAGAGAAAGTTATTTTCACTGACTTTCTGCTCCTTAATCATCTCTACTACTTTTGGCTCATCTTGTTTCTTTGAGTCTTGCTTAATGCCTCTATCATTTTTAGGAGCAACATTATGATCGTTATTTGCTAAAATTTCTATAGTCTTTGCAGGGATTGATGAGGTAACTAGCTTTGAATTTTTTACATCCCACCATTTTAGAGTTATCTCTGGCAGAGTAAATTTTCCTGCTTCTTGTGGAATTATCGTGTAGCTATCCCTGCGAAAGCTATTAATTGATTCTTTCGTGATGTCATCTTTGATCTCTGGTAGATCTGCATATATTTTGTAATGTTTACTATCTTCACTGTTATTATGAGCCGAAATATCAATCGGTTCTGGTAGTTGTTTACCAAGCAATCCTTTTGCATTTGTTATAATGCTTCTACTGATTGGTTTGCCTACTACAAAAGTACCAGTATCCATATTCTCATTCATGCTAATGGATTCTGCTGGCAGCCATGGCTTAATATCAGATTTAGGAGGAAGAATGTCCAATTCTATTTCCTTGGTTTGTAATGTAAAATCATCTTCATCATTAACTATTGACTGATTACGAGCAGATGATGTCAACACAGAGTCAAAAAAACCTAAAAATCTAGTATGTTGAGTGGAATAATATGTACCCGTAACTTTCAATTTAGGGATAGTAACTTTCATGTTTTTCAGCGGAGTTACAAGATAATGCATAGCAATTATACTACTCTCTCCCTGATGCTTCGCTTTATATAAGTCATAAGAACCCATAGGTTTTACAGTTATATTATCTAAGTTCAATGGTTCAAAACGTACATTATCTACATTGTGATTTGTATGAAGTTTAACCGAGAAAATAAAAGGCTGATATTGGTAAATCTCTTTTGCAGATACCGACGTTTCAACGAAAATACCGCTCTCCTCGTCAGAAGAAGAAAGTGGAGCAGATTCAACAATTTCTATTTGAATCGGCAACGTGCTGAGTTTCCCATCTTTAGTATCAATAGTAACTGATGGAATAGTAATTTTTCCTGTTTTTTTAGATTTCATTGTTAAGTTCCACCCAGTCGTAGATGAAGACTTGCCATTTATTATAGTGGTGTTTGAATATTGACTTGTCCCAGTGATATCAAAATCCTTTTTTAATTTTGATAAGTCAGGAGAAGATTTTGCACTAGCATCTGATAGATTCAGTGTTAACACAATGCTTTTACTTTGCGATATTTTGCTCTGGTTAACAGAAGATGAAAATTCGCTACAGGTAGCAACATTGCTAGCAATGAGAACTGCTACAAAGACTAAAAATCTAAAGAAAGATAACATGTTTCTTACCATGGGTCGTTTGCCTGTTTTGTTTGATTCCTATAAGATTCTATATAAAATTGAGTTTTTAGAAAATTCTTATGATCATTTGATATCAAATCTAGCATCTGGTCAATTTCAGACTCACTCTGCTGATCACCTTCTCCGACTTGCACATCTTGTTTATTATTAACCTTATCACTTTTTTCATCAGAGTCTGAAACACCAGCTTTAGATTCCTCTTTTTCTGAATCATCACTCTGTTCTTGGTCAGCTGCATTAGCTTGCTTATCATCTTTTTCATCATTGTCTTTCTGATCGTCACCTCCTTGATCCTTATCACCGCCTTGTTGGTCATTACCTCGCTTATCTTCATCATCATTACCAGCTTGCGAATCAGAACTATCTCCCTTACCTTTATCAGAATCCCTACTCTCATCTTTATTATCTTCATTACTACTCTCGTCGGAATCTTTATCCTCTCCTCCACTGTCATCCTCTTTATCTTCATCATTACCACCAGCACCTCCTCCACCTAGCATTTCACCATCACCTTTGGATTCTTGATTCTTTTTTTCTTCCTTCTGCTTCTCTGCCTTTACAAAAATCATTTGTTTTACTACATCCAAATTATGTTTTGCATTTTTATGATTAGGATTTTCCTTAAGAAGCTCTTCATATGTTTTTGTTGCTTCATCCAATCTATTTTGATGCACCAGGCTATTTCCCATATTATATAAGCTACTCTCTCTCACCTCTTCTCGTTTACTATTTTTGAAAGCTTGCTCTGCTTCTTTGAATTTGCCAGCCTTATAATACGCTACTCCTCTTCTATATGAGTCATCAAAAGTGCTAAGTGCTGTATCTACATCATTAATATCCTCGAGAGATTTTTTTGCAAATTGCTTTTTATTTAGTAATAGCTTATCCATATTATCTACAGCTTGCACGTTATGTGCAGGTGTTAGTAACACAAGAAGTATAATGGGGAATGTGAATCCTTTTCTAAACCACAAGAGTAGAACAAGCATTACTGGGAATAAGAATATATAAAATCTCTCCTCCCAGTGCTTGATATTTTGTGCTTCTTCGCTAGCATCACCAGTACGATTCTCTACTAAATCCAGAATCTGTTTTGCATTATCGCTTGCATAATCAGTGTCAAAATATTGTCCTTTCCCTATTTTACTTAAAGATTGCATCTTTTCTTTTTCAAGCCTAGACATTACAACACTACCACTGCGTATTACTGGTTTGCCTTTATCGTCAACAAAATTTATACCTTGCGTTGTACCAATTCCAAGAGTATTAACCGAGACTCCGCTAGACGCAATCTCGGAAGCTATACTATTTACGCCATCATCTTGCCATCCACCATCACTAATAACCAAAATGGACTTATTACTACCTGGCTCTGACATTATCATCTGATTAGCAGTTTTAAGTGCTGGTAATATATTAGTTCCCTGCACTGCAATTAGATCAGTCCCGATTAAAGGAAGCAAATGGAGTATGTTATTCTTATCATCCGTAATTGGCGAAACCATATGTGCATCCGCTGCAAATCCTATAAGACCTATTTTTACATTTTTGCTTAAATTAACAATGTCTTCAATCTCTTGCCTTGCTCTTATTAGCCTTGAAGGCTTTATATCATTTGCATCCATTGATTTTGAAAGATCAAGTAAAATCAATAAGGTCTTGTCATCTTTATAGCTTTGAAACTCCTTGAAATTCCACCTTGGACCTGCCATTGCAGCAATCAAACAAAACCATAATAACGACGCAAGCATCATAGATCTCCATATGGATATTTGACCAGTCTTGGAAGATCTGATTATATGAGGAATTAGATGTTTATCTGCAAATTTTTCTAAGTCCTTCACATTTGCATTATTTTGATAATATAACCCGTATAATACTCCAATTACTGGAATTGCAATCAATCCTAAGAACCAATAATTATCTGCAAAATGAAAATGAGCAAAGTCAAAGTTACTATGCATATCTTGACCTCTTCAAAAGTGGCATAATACATATTACTAAAAACAATAAACAGGCAATTCCGAGAGGGTAACGATATAAAGATTTCTGTATCTTATATTCAAACTCATTAATCTCTATTTTTTCTAGTTCATTGATTTTTTTATAGATATTCTCGAGTGCATTCTTATCTGTAGCTTTAAAATACTGCCCGCCAGTCATATCAGAAATCTCTTTCAGCATATCTTCATCCATATCAATCTGCACCATAGCTGCTCCTCCAAATTGGTCAGGATATGGAACAAGACCGTCAGTACTTCCAATTCCTATTGTATAAATGCGAATATCGTAATGCTTAGCAATTTTTCCAGCCTCAAGCGGTGGAATATTACTTGAATTATCAGATCCATCGGTAAGTAATATCATAACACGAGATTTATCGTTCCTGCCTCTTATTTCTTTTGCGGCCATTCCTATTGCATCACCGATTGCTGTTCTTGCACCAGCCATTCCAGTTGCTGAATTATTCAGCATCTTACTAACTGCAAGAGTATCAAAAGTCATGGGGACTTGTAGATAAGCATATTCTCCAAATAGAATAAGACCCAAGCGATCTCCTTTTCTAGCATCGGCAAAATTACTGACTACCTCTTTTGTAACATCAATACGGCTTCTCTTTTGAGTTTTTGTTGCAAAATCCAAAGCTTCCATGGAATTAGAAATATCAACAGCAAGCATTATGTCATACCCTTTCTGACGATTATATTCCATATGATCAAGCCATTGTGGTTGCATTAGGGCTAATACAAGGAAAAACCATAAGAGAGAAAGTAATATGACAAACCACTCCTTGAACTTATCAGTAGTAGAGATTTGATTTTTAGAAAATGCTTTTGCTATGCGATTTACATATGGAAATAGAATCTCAGGTGATCTGTCTGAGTTTGCATTCCTGTCTTGTGGTAGAAAATACCATGCTATAACAGGGATCGGTAGCAATGATATCATCCAAGGCCAAGCAAATGTGAACATTCTTAACTCCAACTACGTATAAAAAAGTTTTAGATTCTTAAAATACTTTTAGTAAAAATTAGTACTTTTTATGAAGTAATAGCATCGCTATTTCAAGTAAAAAGTGTTGATATGTAGAAAAATAAACAAAAATACAACGGTTTCTTATACATAAATTGGAAGCATTTACATTGCTAGCTTTACCAAACAGTGTTATTTACGAATCTCTTATCAATATGCTTAAATTCCTATATTCCTTTTCATTGCTAAATCCTATGACTTGCTTTTTTCCTTTGATCTGATTATTAAACCAAGTATTTTGACGCTTTGCATATTGCCTTGTCTTTCTACTTGCTAAAAAAAGAGCGTCATCTTTTGTGACATCACCCTTGATATATGAAATAATTTCTGAGATTCCAAGTGCTTTCATAGCGCTTGTTTGTAAATCTTCTCCATATTCCTTATATATAGCTTCTACCTCTTCAATTGCTCCATTATTAAACATATACACAAGACGCATATTACACATTTCATATAAAAAATTTCTCTCTGGGGAAAGAAGAATAATATCAAATGCAAATTCTGGGAGTGGCTTTATATTACCCTCTTCTTGAAAGGATATTATTGATTTTCCCGTTTGCCTTATTACCTCATATGCTCTTATTGCCCTTTGCGGGTCAGAGATATGGCTTGCTTGAGATATTTTAGGATCAATCTCTTTTAGTTTTTTGAGAAAATCTTCCAATCCTATTTTATCAAAAAGCTTTCTGGTGTCATCTCTGACATCAGGATCAATATCTGGAATATTACTATATCCGTTTATAAGCATGTTAATATACATGCCACTACCACCAACAATGATTGGTAGTTTTCCCGAATTATGAATTTTCCTTATAGCATTACTTGCGTAAACCACATATTTTACAGAAGAAAATTCTTCATCTATATTTTGAAAATTATAAAGATGATATGGCAGCTCGTTTTTCAACTCAGAGCTAGGCGATGCAGTAGTAATAGGTATCTGCCTATATAATTGCATCGCATCTGCACCTACTATTTCGCCACCATTACGCAGCGCCATTTTATGAGCAAAATCAGTCTTCCCGCTGGCAGTAGCACCACAAATAATAATTGCTTTTTTAGATGTGATACTCATTTAATAATTTGGACTAAAGCTATTACTTACCAAGAAGAGTCATTAACTCTGACCATTCACGTTTGCTGATCCCACTATCTTCTTGCGAAACTAATTTTCCATTTATCATCTGACGAATTATTTCCATACCTTTTCTGGAAACATTACTACCATTCATTCTATGTTCTGCAAATGCATCAAAAGCAAAAGGAACCCATGCTTTTACTACATCAAGCATCGCTTCGGCATATACTCTGATCTCATACTGAGCATGTGAGTCCGCCCTAAGTGCTAGAAAATGCAATAAGTTGTGGAGGTTAATCTTCCAATACCATTCAGTGTAGTGGTTCAACGTTAGGTTCATCCTAGCGAGTTCTCTTGTAATGCCAACTGTATCTTCATTAATAATATTACCTTCAGAATCTTCATTCATCATCTCTACATAATGACGATGACATTTTTCAGAATCTTCTTTAATGATAGAGAGCACTTTGTTTGCCTCATCTTCTGGCAGAGTGTCATCGCTACGTCCTTGCTTGTTAGCATTGGATTGTGGACTTAAATTTACTTTTTCAGGAACGTAAAACTCATTACTCAATATTGAATATCTAGCAGAATATTCATTGACACTTGCTGTTCTGTGACGAATCCACTGACGTGCTATAAATATAGGTAACTTTATATGAAACTTAATATCACACATTTCAAATGGTGTTGTATGACGATGCCTCATAAGGTAATTTATCAGACCCTTATCCTGTAGGCTTTTCTTTGTTCCACGCCCATAAGACACTCTTGCCGCTTGAACAATTGAGCTATCATCTCCCATATAATCCACAACACGTATGAAACCATGATCCAGTACAGGTATTGGCTTATATAGCATATCTTCAAGAGTCTCTACTGTCGCTCTCTTTGTTGTATTACTAATTTGTAACATTTCTTGGAGTTCATTATCTTTTGTCATACACTCTAGTACTCATTTTTTATTTTTTAATCATAGTTGGGGTTTTTTTATGTAATTTTTCATAAAATCCTTGTCAAGTGTGCATAATATCAACTAAATTACTTTCTTGTAACTGATTTTTTTAGAAAAACAAATTAATGCTTTTCATTGTTGTATCCGTAATAGTTGGTATGCTGTGCATATCTGCCATCATCTCGGCTACTGAAACTGCTATCACAGCTTCATCACCAGGGATTATCCAAAAGCTCAAAGCAGAAGGTAGTAAACGTGCCGAATTGCTACTTGGCGTTCTCAAGATAAAAGAGAAAGTGATTAGCACTTTGCTGATCGGAAATAATCTTGCAAATATAATATGTACTACAATTGCAACTAGCCTATTTATCGATTTGCTTGGAGATGAGATAGGAACTCTGGTCTCGTCTATTGTTATGTCTATTGTGATTATTATCTTTTCGGAAGTAATTCCAAAGGCAATAGCTGTTGCAAAGCCTGAGAATATAGCAATCACTATAACGCCTATAGTAATTATCTTATTAAAGATACTACGACCGATAAATATTCTTTTGTCGTATTTTGTGAAAGGATTTTGCTTTATATTTCGTATTAGCCTGCATCATGAAGTGTCTGCAGAAGATGAGGTTCGTGGAGTAATCGAGCATCATATGTATGAAGGAAACGTAGTGAAAGACGACCGTGACATGCTAGGGGGCATTCTTGATATGCGCAGCATGGCAGTATCGGACATTATGGTGCATCGTAGTAGCATAGTTGCAATAGATATTAATACTCCTACAGAACAAATAATCAGTGTTGTTCTATCCTCTCCTCATAGTAGAATTCCCTTTTGGGAAAAGAATCATGATAACATTATTGGCATCTTACACATTAAAGATTTAGTCAGCATGATGCATGACAAGAAAGAAGAGAAGGAAATAAACATCAGAGAATTGTTAAATGAACCGTATTTTATACCTGATAATGCATTAGTGATTAATCAGCTGCAGGTTTTCAGGGAAGGACATACACATATTGCGTGTGTGGTTGATGAATATGGAGATTTGCAAGGCATATTAACTTTAGAAGATATATTAGAAGAGATAGTGGGGCAGATCTATGATGAGCATGATTCATCTAAAAATAAAGTGATCAAGAAGTCAGATACAGAATATATTATTGACGGAACAATGACTGTAAGAGATTTGAATAGAGAGCTGAACTGGACAATACCTGAAACAGAGTCTAACACTATCGCCGGATTCATTATTGATAAAATGGAGAAAATACCTAATCAAGGCGAGTATCTGGTTGAGAAGAATCTTAAGATGACAATAAAAAAGAAGTTTGAGAATCGTATCAAAACTATTCAGGTCATTATAGAAAAAGATCAAGACGAAGATCCAAGAACGGAATCTTAAATGATCCCACCAAGATGATTAGCCTTATAGGAAATTTTTTGCTACTTACCGTTGTTATCTCAGCGGTTCTAGCGATGTTTTTAAAAGAGAAGCTTAAGATAATATGCTTTTATGTCAGCTCTCTTGCTTCGATATTTTCTTTTATATTATTAGTAATCGGATTTACTATCTCTGATTTTAGCATCAAAAATGTTTTCTTTAATTCAAGTTCAATCCTTCCATTTGCGTATAAGATAGCAGCATCTTGGTCGAGTCACGAAGGCTCAATGCTATTATGGTTTAGTTTGTTATGTATCATTTCTTATGTATATATACGTTTTTTTAAATTACCTAGAAATAGCAAAGCGTTGGCTATTTCTGTTTTAGCTTTGGTACAGGTATTATTTGCAAGCTTTATTTTATTTTCAGCAAGCCCATTTGATGCACTTATCTTTACGCCAGATGAAGGCTTGGGTTTAAACCCAATGCTGCAAGATGTAGCATTGCAGATACATCCTCCATTATTATATATTGGTAATGTAAGTTATATAGTTTTATTCACCAATGGATTTCTAATGCTTAGAGACCAAAAAGATAGGAAACAAATACTTGATATAAGTAAGCTTTTTTCAAGCGGAGCATTAATGACTCTTACTCTTGGAATAGGGCTTGGCTCATGGTGGGCATATCGTGAACTCGGATGGGGAGGATTTTGGTTCTTTGACCCTGTAGAAAATATCTCCCTCTTGCCATGGATATCTGGAATTATTTTACATCACTTCCTGGTGTTAAGCATAAAGAATGATAAATTCCTGCGCTTAACTGCGTTTTTCTCATTATTTACATTTTTGCTGACCATATATGGTACTTTTATGGTTAGGAGTGGAATAATCTCCTCTGTGCATTCTTTTGCATTTGCACCAGAGCGTGGTTTATATATTCTCTCCATTTGCCTTATCCTTACTATCTTTAGTGTTTTATGGTTTGTGATGAAGCAGAAAAATCTTAAGACCGATTGCTCATCTGCAAATACAGACCAAGAAGATACAATTCTAATCGGTAACATGCTCCAAATAGTAGCTTTGGTATCGTTGCTTATTTCGATTATTTATCCGATATATTCCTCATTTATATTGGGTCAGGAAGTAGTAATTGATCCTGAATATTTTTCTTCTGTATTCTTACCTATATATTTTCCTATTTTGATATTAGCAGCAATTGGTCCATCATTAGTACCCAAGATTTATATAAAGTTAAAGTGGATAAAATTACTTCCTATAATTCTGAGCTTAGTCATCATTGCATTACTACATCGCAGCACTGAATTTGGAATAATATCTGCCCTTATGTGTTTAGCTGCCACCTATCTAATGCTTAACATGATAATGCTGCTACTACTTGAATCTGGTGGTTATTTATTTTCTCTCCCCTTAAAAAGATATTCGTTTCTACTTGGGCATTTCGGTTTTGGATTGCTTGCATTTAGTATTACGCTTAATAGTCTACTGGCTAGAGAAGTAGAGTTTATAGGCAAGATCGGTGACGAGGTTTATGAGAAAGAAATGAAAGTTAGATTAGATGACATCAAGCTTGCAAGTGGCGTAAATTATTACAAGCAAGTAACAAGCTTTTCTATCGAAGATAGAAATAATAATCTCATTACCCTAAGGCCAGAAAATAGACTATATAAAATCGAAAAGACATTGTCTCAAGAAGTAGATATTCACTCATTTATGTTTCATGATCTTTATGCAGTATTAAACAAAATTGATGGAGATATTATACATGCAAAAATATATTATCAGCCATGGATCAGTATGATATGGCTATCGATTTTTATCATTGCATCTGGGTTTTGTACAATATTTTTTAGGCGTGGTTCTTAGATTCCGTATAGCTCGCTAAAAAGCTCACTTACGGAA
>JAOMYS010000029.1 GCA_028372485.1 Rickettsiaceae bacterium
TTAAATCAGGTGAGTACGGAGGTAAAAAGGTTACCTCATAACTCACAGATTCAATTAATTCTTTTGTTCTTTTAACCGATGAAATGACGCATTATCCATAACAACATATTGACCAGGCTTTAGTTTTTTATCAATGCATACAAGCTTTCCTGTAGAAATATCTTTATTGTTTCTTCGTCTGTTTCCAGATAGGTGAGGTATTTTTTTTATAGCTATATCCTAGCTTTTTTAGCCAATAGTGAGCTCTTGATGATGTCATACGCCTGCCTACTACCCATTTCTGATTTCTAATACAGCCTCGTTCATATTTCTGAGTTTTGCATCTACCATTTCGTTTGAGAGTAATCCCAATCCGCAATCCGGTGCAATCATTAATCTCTCAGCTGGGATGTATTGCAATACATAATTGATATGATCCTTGATTTCATCTACGGTCTCAATGCGAGACTTGCCGATATCTATCACTCCCAGGATAACAATACTATTTTTAAATTCACGAAATAGTTCTGAACTGTTTCTTCTATGAGTATCTTCTATTGAGAATGCTTTTATTTTAGAATTATCTAATTTTTTTACTATCTTTAGATATGAATCTTGTTCTGCTTTAGGGAAGTCTTCTTCATCTATACAGGAAGGGTAACCACAGCATAAATGTACTATAGAAATAACATCTTTTGGTATATCTTCAAAACATTTTTCCAGTAGGTCAATGCCATAATCTAAAGCTTTTTCTGGCTTGCGTGCTAACACTGGATCATCTATCTGTATCCATTTGCAACCAGATGCTGCTAATGCTCTTATTTCTGCGTTGATAGCTTTAGCTATGTCCTCTCCTAATTCTCTATCGTTATCGTAAAAATTGTTTGCTAAAGAATCTATAATAGTCATTGGTCCAGGTATTGTGACCTTTATAGGATGAGTAGATACGTTTTGAGCATATTGATAATCATTCACCATAATTGGTGTTTTGGGATGGGTGATTTTGCCTGTTATAGTTGGAAAAAAACCGTGCCAGTTCTTTCTTGCTGTTTTCTTAGCAAGAACGGAAAAATTGATACCTCCTAATTTTCTGCAGAAGTAATATATATAATTTTCTCTTTTGATTTCGCCGTCAGTCGGGATATCAATACCATATGCAATCTGCTTTTCTATAACATCTTTTATCGCTCTGTCTAAATCTTCATGAAGCTTATTTTCGTTTGTAGACTCTATGAATTTTTCATAAGCAACACTAGGTGTAAGATCATTAGTATTGTCAAACCAATCAGGCATCACTATATATGAGGGTTTTGGATATGCGCCCACCGTTGTAGTAAGAAGTAGATTTTTTGGGTTTGTTTTTTCTTCAGATGCTTTAGACAAGTCAATAAAAGACAGAGTCACTATTAGTAAAATAGGTAAGAAACTAGAAAATACAACGGAAGATGTATATGCTTTATTACTCATTAATTTTCCCACGGTAAACCTTTATCAATGTTTTATGATCAAAGGGATTTTGCATCTAATTCTTGTAAGCGCAAGTGTTTATAGGATGAGTGCTGTTAACAGGAGTTGTTTTACTTGTACCTGTAGTTAAAGTACAAGAATTATAGTGCATTTACTAATGTGCATCTCTTATACAGCTTGAAAGGTTGGCATAAATTTGGTTGAGGTTTTGATTTATTCTTGCGTAAGAGTTGTAACTAAATCTATACTTATTGGGTAATGTTGGTTATTTAACAATTATTCTTTGCAAACTATATTGTGCATCAAAGCTATTGCCAAATATTTTAGATGCAGGAGTGATGATCTTGGGGCTTTCTAGCCCTTTCCGTATAGATTCTAATATCATGTAAAGTACATTATAGGGATTAGCATTTGCTGAAGGCAACCTATGCTCTAAGCGCTTTGGCTCAGAGTCTGGGATTCTAATTGCAGCCGTTCTGTTATTACCTCCATAACAGATATGAGTTGGTGCCATGAAGTTGCTATCAAGTCTTTTATAATCTTTAGGACTTGGTAGAAAATAATCTAAACTAGAGGTCATATAGTGGCATAATATTTCTGCATATTTTTCAATATCATTATTTTTATCTTCGAGAAAATTTAAATGTATATGCATACTACTTCCGTAATCGTCAGAAAATGGTTTTGAACTAAAGTCAGCAATAGCGCCTAATTCTTCTGTATGTAGGGTGATATCTTCTCTAATCTTTTTTATTTTTTCTGCATATTCTTGGATATTACATGAAGGTTTTATATTTATTTCATATTGATTTTCACCTCTTTCTTTCTTGATTTCGCAATTAATCCTTTGCTCAAGTAGATTGAGTTTAATATCTCCATGAATATAAAATTCAAGCTCAGCCCCAATACAAGGTGAGAGATTAAATTCTGATTTAAATTGATCTTGTAGCCTAGCCAAGATATTATCTGGTAACTTTATATAATTAACATGTTTAAATATCATGCAGCTAGAACTCATTAAGAATAAAGTTTATTATAAAATTTTTGACAAGGGATATAAAGCTTCTACTGGTGTTTATAGCAAATATAAACATCAGAATGATGCATCAAAGCTTTGTGAGGTATCAGAGAATATAAAAAATATAAAATCTGATTATAATGCAGAGGACATAGTAATATTAAAACAAGTTCATGGAAATGAAGTGATTGACACAGATATTACAGATTGCTCTAATTATCCAGAGGCAGACGGATCTATTACCACTAGCAAAAACGTTATATTATCTGTCTTAACAGCAGATTGCGTGCCTGTACTTTTTTCAAGCAGTGATGGAGACATAATCGGAGCAGCGCATTGCGGATGGCGGAGTGCAAAAGCTAATATCATATCAAATGTGAATAATATGATGGAAGCAAAAGGAGCAAAAGATATAAAGGCAATTATCGGTCCTTCAATTCAGCAAGCATCTTATGAAGTTGATAGTGGTTTTTACAATGACTTTATTGAAGATGATAATTCCTATAAAGACTTATTCATCGCTTCAAAAAATACAAATAGGTACATGTTTGATATTAGCGGTTATGTTCAAAGGAAGATAGAAAAGGAAAATATAGAGCTCGTTCATCACATCAAAGACGATACATATGCTATGAATGAGAAGTATCCAAGCTGTAGAAGAAGTTTTCATAAAGGAGGTACGCATTCTCAAAGTATATTGTCTACAATAATGATCAGGAGTGATGTATAGATTTTTAACTCCGGTATTCTTTCTGAAGATAGAAAAATTCTTAGTGCCAATTTTATTATTTGCAACTCCTTCTATGTTTTGCATAGGAATTTATTATGCCTTTTTTAACTCTCCCCCAGACTATCAGCAAGGAGAAATGGTGCGCATCATGTATATACATGTTCCATCTGCTTGGATGAGTCTTGGAGTATATAGCTTCATGAGTGTCTGCAGCTTTTTTGCGATAATATGGAGAACAAGAATGTCATATATTTTAGCTATAGCATCAGCACCCATTGGAGCTATATTTGCGCTCATTACTTTAGTTACGGGCTCTATTTGGGGTAAACCCATATGGGGTGCATGGTGGGTATGGGATGCAAGACTTACATCTATGTTAGTTCTGTTTTTGCTATATATCAGTTATATCTCTATCATTAATAGTGGATCTAACATATTGCGAGCAGAAAAACCTGCTTCTGTAATGTGTTTAATAGGCTTTATCAATATTCCAATAGTAAAATTTTCTGTAGATATCTGGTATAGTTTGCACCAACCAGCAAGCGTCATTAGGTTAGGTGGCTCTGCTATACATAACTCAATGATGATGCCTTTGATGATAATGTTTGTAAGCTTCATCATGTATTTTATACTTGCTACCTTAATGAGAGTTAGAGTAATTCTCAGCCAACTTAAACAGGATGTATAACTCCAGCTATGACTTACGTTGTTACAGATGAATGTGTTAAATGCAAATATACTGATTGCGTAGAAGTATGCCCAGTTGATTGTTTCTATGAAGATGAATTGATGCTGGCAATCAACCCAGACGAGTGTATTGATTGTGGAGTTTGTGTACCTGAATGCCCCATTGATGCAATAAAAGAAGAATCACCTGATCTTATAAAATGGCTTGAGATCAATAAAGAAATTTCAGATAAGGGGAATAACATTACTGTTATAAAAGACCCACTGCCAGATGCAGATAAATATAAAAATGAGAAGAACAAGTATAAAAAATATGTTAAAATAGTCTGAGATACAAACCTATTTTAACAAGACGTTGCCTATGTTTAAAGACTGCATTTATTATCTTTGTTCGTGTTTTTGTTCATGTTTTGATGATTCTGAATTTGAGAAATCCAAAAATAAGATCATCGATTTAGTCAATACAGAACAATATAATAAGGCTTTAAGTCTGATTTTAAGTCAACCACATTACTCAAAAGAGCCTGAATTTATATATTTTAAAATTTACTCATTAAACCGTCTAGAAAAATATGAGGAAGCATTATTATATGCAGAGGAAGAAATAGAAAAAAATCCTAATAATTTTAATGCACTGAAAGAAAAAGCATTTGCAATACGCATGTCAGAAGATCATAAAAGATATTAAAAAGCATTAGAATGTATTAATAAAACGCTTAAAAAGCACCCAAACAATATCTTTGCTATCAAAATGAAAATGAATATCTTGATTGGTTTGGAAAGATATGAAGAAGGTGAAAAATTTGGGCAAAGAATGGCAAGGAAGCACTCAGAAAATGAGGATATTGTAGCATTGAATAAAATGATACAAAATAAGGGGACTTCTTCAGTTCATCATGAAAATAATCATCAGATGCAACCTTTTCCGGAACCAGAAAAATGTCTTGATTATAATAACAATACTAATGAATCTATCGATTTCAGTGTTAGAAGCGATGCTAAAAAAACACCGAGAATTTTTATATCTCCTTTAAATACCAAAATTCATCCATGTGATATTAGTTTTATTAATAAACATCCTGTTATACTAGGAGGAGATAATAACCCTGAAGAATTTGGAAAGATGGAAGGAATTTGATATTTATATCCATTTGTGATAGAAACTTCTTCCTTAGAGCGTAAAAAATTCTCAAATAAAATTATGCAAAAACCAAGTAGGAAAGAAGCAGAAAATGCTGTAAAGCTATTACTTAGTTACATTGGTGAAGATACCAGTAGAGAGGGGTTGATTGATACACCTTCAAGAGTAGTAAAATCATATAGTGAAGTTTTCTCTGGTTATAACGCTAAAATTGAAGAAATTCTTGATAAGAAATTCTATGATATAGAAGAATATCATGATATTGTTCTGCTGCGTGGTATAAAATTTACTTCGCTATGCGAACACCATATGCTACCCTTTTCTGGAACAGTAGATATAGCATATATACCAGATGGGGTGATTATTGGTGTTAGTAAGCTTGCAAGGTTAGTAGATGCATTTGCAAAACGTTTACAGGTGCAAGAGAAAATGACATCCTCCATTGCAAACTCTTTACAAGAACATTTAAAACCTCAAGGGGTAGCGATTAGAGTATCTGCAACGCACAGCTGTATGAGTATGAGGGGTGTGTTAAAAACAGATAGTGTTATGGAAACCACTCATTTTACTGGCATTTATAATAATGAACAGAAAAAGCGTAAGGAGTTTTTGGAAATGCTTAGGTGTAAATAGGGATTAATTTTTATTATGTTATTATCAAAATATTTTTTACCAGTATTAAAAGAAAAACCTGTAGAAGCTCAAGTAGTATCTCACTCGCTTATGCTTAAAAGCGGTATGATGCGTCAAAATTCTGCAGGTATTTATAATTGGCTTCCACTAGGCCTTAAAGTACTGAGGAATGTTGAAAATATTGTAAGATTCAATATGGATGCGTCTGGTTTTGTTGAGATATTAATGCCATGTGTTCAAAGTGGAGAATTATGGCGTGAATCTGGGCGTTTTGACGTATACGGAAAGGAAATGTTGAGATTTCAGGATCGTCACGGTCATGATTTGCTATTTGGTCCTACGAATGAGGAAATTATTACCGATATTGCAAGACACTCTCTTCAATCTTATCGTGACCTGCCAAAGGTATTATATCAAATTCAGTGGAAGTTCCGAGATGAAATAAGACCACGTTTTGGTGTTATGCGTGGGAGGGAGTTCTTAATGAAAGATGCATACTCACTAGATATTGATCATGAATCTGCCGTAAAGACATATAATCAAGTATTTGCAGCCTATATGGCAACATTTAATGATTTAGATTTGAGCGTTATACCTCTTGAGGCTGATACTGGTGAAATAGGAGGTGATTTAAGTCATGAATTTCATGTACTTGCAGATACTGGGGAAAGTACACTGTATTATGATAAGAAATTTGACTTAGTTGGCGATACTTTGATGCATGATATAGAGCATATTAAATCTTTATATGCTGCAACTGATGAAAAGCATGACCCTAAGAATTGCCCTATTAGTGAGGCTGAATTATCAGTAAGAAAAGGAATAGAAGTTGGTCATATATTTAATTTTGCTGACAAATATTCAAAGCCTATGAATGCCATGGTCAATGATAATAAAGGTCAAAGAGTGCCAATACATATGGGTTCTTATGGAATTGGTATATCTAGGCTTGTTGCTGCTCTTATTGAAGTGAGTCATGATGATAAAGGGATTATTTGGCCAATAAAGGTTGCACCTTTTAAGGTATCTGTAATTAACCTCAATATGAAAGACGAAAACACACATATGCTTGCAGATGGTATCTATAACAAGCTTAAAGCAAAAAATATTGATGTTTTATATGATGATACTGACGAACGTGTGGGAGTGAAATTTGCAACTCATGATTTGATAGGTTCTCCTTGGCAGATTATAGTTGGTTCAAAAAAAGCAAAGCTTGGTCTTGTAGAACTAAAGCACAGAGCTTCAGCTGAAGTAGAAGATGTCTTGCCAGATGATGCTATAACGAAAGTAATTAATAGTATAAATGTTAAGTAATTTTATCTCTATAGTATCTCTCAAGTACTTTATCGCAAAAAAGAATGAGAAATTCGTTTCTATTATCTCAGCCATATCCCTTATTGGAATTACCATAGGTGTAGCAGCTCTGATTGTAGTAATGTCTGTAATGAATGGTTTTCATATAGAGCTTACAAAAAATATCATTGGTCTTAACGGTGATATACACATCACTCCGATTGGGAAAACAATTGAGGATCATAAATCAGTATTAAAAAAATTATCTGATTCTAACTTTGTTACTAAAACTATTTCTGTAGTATCTGGGCAGACTCTAATTCTCGGAGAAAGAAGTAATAGTGGAGCAATTGTCAAAGGTATTGATATTGAAGATTTGAAAAACAAAGGAGAGATAGTTAGAAACGTATTTGACGGAAGTTTTTCTGATTATCACGGTTCTAATGTGGTAGCTATAGGCTCTGAACTTGCAAGAAATATAGGAGTTTCTAGCGGCTCTAAAATTAAAATGATAGTACCTAGTGTGCTTCCTACAATTTTTGGTAATATGCCAAGAGCAAAGGATTTTACTGTGATTGCGATATTTAATAGCGGTTTATATGAATATGATGCTGGAACAATATTAATGCCACTTTCTGCGGCGCAGACATTTTTCTCAAGTGGGGATAATATAAATTTAATTGAAGTCAGCGTTGATAATTCTGATCTAGCTAGAAAGTATTCTATAGAGATTCAAAAAGAGCTAGGAGCTTCTGTGCAGGTCAAAAGCTGGTTGCAGGATAATACACAATTTTTAAATGCTCTTGAAGTTGAACGTAGTGCAATGTTTCTTATTTTATCTCTTATAATGATTGTTGCTGCTTTTAATATTGTCTCAAGTCTTTTTATGGTAGTAAAAGATAAAACCAAAGATATTGCTATTTTGAGAACTATTGGCGCTTCTACCCGTCAGATAATGTATATTTTTATTATTAATGGGATGTTAGTAGGTTTTATAGGAACAGCTCTTGGCGTTATTATTGGCTTGTTATTTTCCAAAAATATAGAGAGTATTAGAAAATTCTTAGAAGGAATATCTGGACTAACAATCTTTGACCCTGCCATATATTTCCTATATAGCCTGCCATCAGTGGTAAGAATTTCAGATATTATATTAATATCCAGCCTTGCACTTGTAGCATCATTTCTTGCAACTATATACCCCGCTTATAAGGCATCTTCATTGAATCCTATTGAGGCAATGAGATATGAATAAAAAACCTATATTAGAACTCAAGAATATCTCAAAAGATTATAAACAAGGCAGGTCTTTAGTAGAAGTGCTTGATGATATCAATCTTGAGGTATACGCAGGTCAGATGGTTGCTATTATCGGCGCATCTGGTAGCGGGAAGTCAACGCTTCTTCATATTGCAGGTCTTCTTGATTTGCCAGATAGTGGAGATATTATAATAGATAGAGTACCAAAGGAGAAAATATCTAATTTGCGATATGCTCATGAGATTCGTCTTAAAGATATGGGATTCATATACCAGCATCACCACTTATTAAAAGATTTTACTGCGCAAGAGAATGCTGCTATGCCTCTTATTATTGCTGGTATAAAAAAGCATGAGGCAATGGATAGATCTGCTGATATGCTGGAAAAGCTTGGTCTTGGTAAAAGGCTGTATAACGTTTCTGGTGAACTATCTGGTGGAGAGCAGCAGAGAGTCGCAATTGCACGAGCTCTTATTAACAATCCTAAAATAATTTTAGCAGATGAACCAACGGGTAATTTAGATCCGCATACAGCTCTAGAGGTTTTTGACATGTTACTAGAGTCAGCTGAAAAATTCGGCGCAGCTGTCGTGATGGTTTCTCATAATCTAGATCTAGCAAGTAGAATGCATGCAATATATAAGCTAGAATCTGGGCTAACAAAATTATAATTCATTTAAACATAATTTCAATTTGACTAATAAAATCAAAAAAATTAAACTCCCTTTCCGAGGGGTTTGACTTTCTAGCTAATTGCGATTAATGGGGTGAATTAACAATGGCATTTTTTCTTAAGAGATCGGTATTTTTACTAATTTTATTTATTAATATCTCTGCAGCTCATGCAACTACTATAATCTGCGTGGCAGGTGGTACTGGAGCTGGTAAAACAACCATAGCAAATAAAATAAAAGCGCAAGTAGGTGATAGTGCAGCTATAATTAGCCAAGATTCTTACTACAAGGATTTATCTCATATGACAATAGAAGAAAGAGGCAAGGTAAATTTTGATCATCCTGATTCTATTGAGTTTAGCTTATTAAAAAAACATCTATTACAATTGAAAAATGGTGAGTCAATTGAAGTCCCTATATATGATTTCACTACGAGTAATAGAACAGGTAAGACAAAGACGCTCCTTCCAAAAGATATAATCATTTTAGAGGGGATTTTAGTGTTAGCTGTACCGGAGATACATGATATTCTTGATATTAAACTCTATGTGGAAGTTGAAGATGATGAGCGCTTATTGAGGAGAATAAAAAGAGATATAGAAGAAAGGGGGAGAACTATAGAAAATGTCCGGAAACAATATCTTGCAACGGTGAAGCCAATGCATCAAAAATTTGTTGCACCTAGTAAAAAATTTGCAAATCTCATTATCCCTTACGATTCTGAGAATATAGTAGCTGTAGATCTTTTAGTAACAGAGTTAAGAAAGAAGATTGCTGGTAGGCAATATGCGGCTAAGTAATTTATCGTAACTATCTCTGATATTAAAATCACTTATCTTGGTTAAAATTTTAGTACATTACACATATTTATTTGAGCAAGATTAATATTCAAAATACTATACTTCATAGAAAAAAAGAAAGTATAGCTATGAAATATAAATACAAACTAAAATGTCTGATACTATCTACGGCTCTAATCAGCAATAATGTTCAAGCCCATTGGTGGGACGATGTTATTTCAGTGGTAGGAATAGCTGCACTTGCAGTACCTGGTCTAGATGTGGTTGCTGCTGGTGTTGATGTAGCAGAAGCAATAGATGCTGGGGTAGATATTGCTGACGCAGCTACTAGTATTGGTTCAGACGTAGATGATGTCGTTGATGCTGCAAAGAGTGTAAAAACAGCATTTGAAGATGGTTCTTCTTTGGAAGACAAAATAACTGAAGTAGGAAAATTAGCAAAAAAGGTACATAAAGTTGTTGATGATCTAAAGGCGATTAAAGATCAAACAGAGAAAATAAGAACAGCAATACATAAGTTGGAAGCTGTACAAAATGCTATTCCAGCTAATGTGTCTGGTGCGAGTGCAAATGGGCATGTCTCGGCAAGTACATTAACTGCTATAGGTAAAAGGATTACAACTGCTTTATCTGGCGTTTCTTCGGGAGATGATAGTTATAAAGAA
>JAOMYS010000003.1 GCA_028372485.1 Rickettsiaceae bacterium
CTCATCGGCAGCGATTAATTTTTCCTTAAGTTTTTTAACGGCGTTTTCATTAAATGTTGCAATATGACCATTACTTTCAAGCGTAGAGATACAAATCGAATTTGGTACTGTAGATTCATTTGTAAAGCGAATGCTCTGATTATTTTGTATAATTAGCTTGGCAAGGGGCTCGAAGGTAGAGGTAATATGACTGTTGTTGCATTTACTCATACTTATAATCTCAACTAATTATAATCTCAACTAATTTAATTGCTCCACTTTACTCATGGTTCAGGTTATATGTCAACAGTTGATAATCTTTTGAGAAGTTTTTATTCAAGTTTGTTATTGATGAGGTGCTATTAAGTGCGTGGTAAGTAAGAAGGGTTTAGACATTTCATGCTATGTCTAAATCGCTTATGCTCTTCTAGAAAATTTTATTAGCCAGTGAGTAATAATACATATTCTTTTTTTAATCACCTTAGTTTTGTAGTTATTGATAAATGTTAGAGTCGGATCAATTTTTTCTTTCCTTTTTTAAATTATCCATTATAATGAGCGCAAGGTGACTAAATTAAGTTTTATCTATGAGCGTACAAACGTTCCAACAGCAACAAGCTCTTGAAAAGAAAAGAATTTCTGCAAGGCTTGGTGGAGGAGCAAAAAGAATTTCCGCCCAGCATGGCAAGGGTAAATTAACAGCTCGAGAAAGGATAGAGATTCTTCTTGACCCAGACTCTTTTGAAGAGACTGGTATGTTTGTTGAGCATCGCTGTGATAATTTTGGAATGAAAAGAAAAAAATTTCCGGGTGATGGTGTAGTCACTGGTCACGGTACCATAAATGGACGTCTAGTATTTGTATATAGTCAAGATTTTACAGTTCTCGGTGGATCTTTGGGTGAATATCATGCAAAAAAAATATGCGACTTACTTGATTCTGCTATCGAGGTTGGCGCACCTGTAATCGGTATTAACGATTCTGGAGGAGCGAGAATTCAAGAAGGAGTTGATGCACTCGCTGGATATGGAGAATTATTTTCTCGTAATGTTAAGGCGTCTGGTGTTGTTCCGCAAATTACATTAGTGATGGGTCCTTGTGCTGGAGGCGCGGTATACTCTCCTGCACTTACAGATTTTATATTCATGGTCAAAGGATCGTCATATATGTTTGTAACAGGACCTGACGTTGTAAAAACTGTTACTGGCGAGAAAGTATCGCAAGAAGAATTGGGAGGTGCAAGGGTACATACAACAAAGTCTGGTGTTGCTGATTTGGCTTTTAAAAATGACATAGAATTGTTGCTAGAGACGCGTCGTTTCTTTAATTTTTTGCCATTATCTAACAGAGCTGAGCTTCCAATCAGACCTACTCGTGATCCTGCGGATAGAGTCGATATGTCACTCAACACTCTTGTTCCATCTGTGCAAAACAAGCCCTATGATATGAAAGAGTTGATTGAGCGTATAGTTGATGAAGGGGAGTTTTTTGAAATTCAATCAGATTATGCGAAAAATATTATCATTGGTTTTGGTTATATGGAAGGAGGCCCTGTGGGATTCGTTGCAAATCAACCCATGCACTCAGCAGGTTGTTTAGATATTAATGCATCTTGTAAAGCTGCGAGATTTATCAGGTTTTGTGATGCGTTTAGCATTCCGCTTGTAACACTTGTTGATGTTCCTGGATTTTTACCTGGTGTTGACCAGGAATATAGTGGTATAATTAAGCACGGTGCAAAATTGCTGTACGCTTATGCAGAGGCTACTGTGCCAAAAATTACAGTTATCACCAGAAAAGCATATGGTGGGGCTTATATAGTTATGAACTCAAAACATTTGCGTGGTGATATAAATTACGCTTGGGTAAATTCCGAAATTGCTGTTATGGGTGCAGAAGGTGCTGCTGAAATTATATTCAGAGATGAGTGTAATGACCCAGAATTAAAGAAAAAAAAGATTGAAGAATATAGAGAAAATATTACTTCACCATTCATTGCTGCGTCTAGAGGATATCTTGATGATATAATAAAACCTCAAAATACAAGGTGGAGAATTTGTAAATCTTTGAAATACTTACGTGGAAAGAAATCTCAAATGCCATGGAAAAAACATGATAACCTTCCACTGTAAACGTATAAATAATCAAATTAATAACTAAAAAATGGAGAAAAAGTTATGATAAAAGGAAAAGTAAAATGGTTTAACCCTACAAAAGGTTATGGATTCATAGAGCCAGAAGATGGAAGCAAGGATGTATTCGTGCATATTAGCGAAGTAGAAAATGCTGGCCTTAGGACTTTAAACGAGAATCAACTTGTTGGTTATGAAGTCGAAGAAAATAAAGGAAAATCATCAGCGGTTCAACTTAAGTCTTTATAAGGCTTAGAATTATTCATGAGCAAACCATTATTTGAAAAGGTTTTAGTAGCGAATAGGGGCGAGATAGCCCTTCGCATAATGAAAACTCTAAGAGATATGGGCATTAAGTCTGTTGCTGTATATTCAGAAGCAGACACTAATGCCAAGCATGTGCAATATGCAGACGAAGCATATTATATAGGAAATTCATCAGCGACAGAAAGCTACTTATCTATTCCAAATATTATCAGCGCGGTTCGAGTAAGCGGCTCTGAAGCTGTTCACCCTGGATATGGATTTTTGTCTGAGAATGCACAATTCGCGAATATATTGAAGAGCGAAGGTGTTACTCTAATTGGTCCTAGTGCTAAGGTGATCAAAAAGATGGGAGACAAAATCGAAGCAAAGAAAGTTGCTATCGATTCTGGCGTAAGCACGGTTCCTGGATATATGGGAACTATAGACTCCCTTGAAAAAGCGATAGAGATATCCGAAAATATAGGATTTCCAGTCATGATCAAAGCTGCAGCTGGTGGTGGTGGTCGTGGGATGCGTATCGTTGCAAACCAGAAAGAAGTGGAAAAAGCATATGAATCTGCAAAATTTGAAGCAGAGAATTGCTTTAGTGATGATAGGGTATTCATTGAAAAACTTATCATTGCTCCAAGACATATAGAAATTCAAGTTCTTGCTGATCAGCACAAAAATGTTGTTTGTTTAGGAGAACGTGAGTGTTCTATTCAACGATATCATCAAAAAATCATTGAAGAAGCGCCTAGTTCTTTTGTAGACGAAGAAACTAGACAAAAAATGTATAAAGAAGTGATAGCGCTTGTTAATAAGGTGGGATATTTTTCTGCAGGTACTGTCGAATTCATGATGGATAATAATAAAAATTATTATTTCCTTGAGATGAACACACGTCTGCAAGTGGAACATCCTGTTACAGAATTGATTACTGGAATTGATTTAGTAGAACAAATGGTTCGTGTTGCTGCTGGAGAGAAGCTATCCTTTACACAAAATGATGTAAAATTAAATGGATGGGCAATTGAGTCTAGAATTTGCGCAGAAGACCCCACACGTGGATTTTTACCGTCTAGTGGTCGTATATTAGAATATCAAGAACCTCCTAAAAGCTCTAATATAAGAGTTGATAGTGCTATAGGTGCAGGTGGTGAAGTTAGTATGTTCTATGATGCAATGATTGCAAAATTATGTACTTACGCACCAACTAGAAATGGCGCTATTGAATTAATGAAAAGTTCATTAGGCTCATTCATTATTAATGGAATATCACACAATATTAGCTTCTTAGAGGCGTTGATTAATCATAAAAAATTCATTGATGGTAACATCCATACTGGTTTTATAGATGAAGAGTACCCAGATGGCTTTTCTGGAGCAAAACTTACTTCAAAAATAAATGAGGTATTTCTTGCTACTGGCATTTTTGCTTTTTTAACAGAGCAAAAAAGAGCTGTTTCATTACCAAACCAAATGAATGATCAATTCAATAAAATTGGTACTAGGTGGGTTGTATCCATCGATGGGGAACAATTACCTGTTATTACCAAGGAAGTAGAAGGCGGGTATAATATAAGGCATGAATTTAACCGTATTACTATTCGCAGTAACTGGAACATAGGTAGTTCATTAATTGCTGCAATTATTAATGGTAAGAAAGTTAATGTAAAAGTAGAGCGTATTGCTACTGGTTATAGGCTAATTCATTCAGGTATAACAGTGGATGTATATGCAAGATCACCAAGAATGTCTGAGCTCGAATCTTTAATGCCTATCAGAGATGATAAAGACAATAGCCAAGAGCTTCTTGCTCCTTTATCTGGTCAGATTATTTCAATTAATGTAAAAGTGGGGGATGAAGTAGCCATAGGGCAAGATCTTCTTGCATTGACTGCGATGAAGATGGAAAATATCATTACGTCCGAACGAGAAGGAAAGATAGCAAAAATTATGGTATCAGAACTAGACAGCGTCACTAGCGGTCAGATACTGTTAGAGTTTGAGGAATAAGAGAGTTGGTTACATCCAGAATAAGAGTGGTATTGCTCAAATGTTTGCTACTTAAATGCGTGGTGTAATACATAATCGCCAATAACAGATGTGATCTAATGTGAATAATTTATTTTATCACGAAAATCTTGGTGTTGTTTAATATAGATAGATATTTCCTGTTGTGCGCTAATTGTGTCATCAGTGTAAATTGGAGAATTACTATATGAAAGTCCTCAACCTGTCATCTTGCATGCGAGCTCTTTGCGAACCCTCAACCTGTCATCTCGTAAATGAGCGTTTTGCGAGTTATACGAGATCTCTAAAGCATGGAGGTTGATTCTTCTGTTGTTACAAGATTCCGTATAGCTCCCTTAGCAGTCGCTTACGGAATGACGTAGAACGGGACGGAATCGTTTATGCTCTATTGATGGCTGTGTACGTACTTTCTAGACTTTTTAGAGCCATGCAGACAACGCCAAGCGACCTCTAAGGGAGCTATACGAAATCTCTTCAAAATAAATTGATTATAAATTCAAATGAATAAGAGCATTGTCAGTAATCATTCTTCCTCTTGGTGTGCGTTGAAGCATTCCTATTTGTATAAGATATGGTTCTATTGCCTCTTCTATCGCATCACGCTGCTCTGATAATGCTGCTGCGATTGTTTCGATACCTACAGGCCCTCCGTTATAATTATCGGATATAAAACGTAAATAGCGATAATCATTACTATCAAGTCCAGCTTTATCAATCTCCAGGCGATTCAGAGCATTATCTGCTACCTCTTGATCAATCTCAGATTCGTTACTTACTGATGCAAAATCTCTAACTCTTTTCAAAAGGCGAAGTGCGATTCTTGGAGTGCCACGAGAGCGCTTTGCAATTTCTTTTGCCCCATCCTTTGTAATTCCCGTCTCCATAAGTGATGATGCTCTATTTATAACTCTTACTAGCTCATCATTATTATAGAAGTTTAAACGAAGTGGAATGCCGAAGCGATCCCTAAGTGGATTACTGAGAAGACCTAATCTTGTAGTTGCACCAATCAAGGTAAATTTTGGAAGATCAATACGAACAGATCTTGCAGCAGGTCCTTCACCTATTATTATATCCAGAGAGAAATCTTCCATAGCTGGATACAGCACCTCTTCTATATTAGTGCTAAGCCTATGTATCTCATCAATAAATAATACGTCATTTTCTTGTAAATTAGTCAAAATAGCAGCAAGATCTGCAGCCTTCGACAAAGTAGGGCCAGAGGTAGCTTTGAAGTTCACACCCATTTCTCTTGAGATAATATGAGCAAGAGATGTTTTTCCAAGACCAGGTGGTCCATAAAAAAGCGTATGATCAAGCGCTTCGCATCTGGATTGCGCCGCTTTAATAAAAACACCTAGGTTAGATTTGATATGGTCCTGACCTATAAAATCTTGCAACAAATTCGGTCTTAGCGAGAAATCCCTATCCGTTTCTAGCTCATCTTTTGATAGAATTTCTGCGCTCATGATACCCCCTTAGAATGTTTTTGAAGAGCAGTCTTAATAAGCTCATTAATGGGCATATCAGCATTACTAGAAAGAATGGAGTTTACCCTATTATATGCATCAATCCGACTCACACCCAAATTCACAAGTGCTAAAACAGCATCATTCGCATTACTAGTATTTTTTGGTAAAGAAGAGGTATTACTTGAAGACAGATCTAGATCACTCAACGCAAATTTATCTTTTAGCTCTGTAATAATACGCTCTGCAAGTTTTTTACCAACGCCAGATACGCCATTAAAAGCCTCTTTATCTCTAGTAGCAAGAGCCATTTCTATCTGCTGGGGAGTCAGGTGCGAAAGAATCGCCAAGGCCATTCTTGTTCCCACTCCTTTTACTGATTGCAACATAGAGAAGCTTGTTTTTTCCTCTATATTATAAAATCCATAAAGATGTATATGATCTTCCCTCACATGAGTCTGTATCAGCACTTCAAAATATTCACCAAGTGACAATTTACCAAGAGTCTTGGAAGAAGAATATACAAGATACCCTACCCCTTCCACATCTAAGATGAAGTGATCATCATAAATCGAATCTACTTTTCCTTTTAGTTTTCCTATCATAAAGTGAGCTGCTACTTGCCTACATAAATCACATACTATAATATCGGCTGAATATTAAATACGCAAATCATTCTATTAAACATTATGCAGACTAAAAAATATGCTCCCTATATAATAGCATTTTGTGCAACTATTGTTCGCTATTATGATTATGCATTATTTGGTTTATCTGCTTCAGTTTTATCGAAGCATTTTATGCCTGACGCAGATCATGACGATCGCATACTTCAATTTTTTGCCGTCTTTAGTATTGCCGTTCTTGCAAGACCAGTAGGCTCTATTATTTTTGGCAAGATAGGTGATAAGGCTGGGAGAATAGTAAGCATAAAAATTTCCATGATGATAGCTGCTATCTCTACTAGCTTAATTGCATTCATACCAGATTTCAGCGTAGCAGGATGGATTTCTGTAATATTACTTACACTTCTTCGAATGTTATTTCTTGTGAGCTTATCTGGAGAGATAGATGCAATTAAAATTTACGTGTCAGAAAAAATAGGAGCTACAAATAGGCATCTAGCTTCTGGCATTATATCCTTTTCCTCGCAAATAGGTGTAATAGTAGCTTCTATAATGCACCATATTACAATCAGCAGAGATCACATACCATGGTTATGGAAGCTGAATTTTATAATTGGAGGAATTATGGGAATAGCACTACTTGTAATGCGCAGTCATCTAGAGGAGAGCGAGCTATTCATCAAAAATAAGAAGAGAAATAAAAATGAAATGGATAATTCCACTTTTAGAATCGTCAAAGATGATAAATCAAAATTTATTCTTGCAAGCGTTGTCAATGGGGTATTAGGAGGTGGATATCACTTTTTAATAATCTTTTTAGGCACCTTTGCAGCAAATGTTATAAATATTCTACCAAAAGAACAAGCAACTCTTAATACTACTATAGCAATCATATTATACGGTATCTCTGGCTTACTTTCTGGTTATATTGCAGACAAAGTTGCTATAAGCAAACAATTAATAATATCACTTACTATTAGCATAATTTGTATATCTTCTATGGTAACTCTATTGCGATTCAATATTTTCTCCACCACGATATATTATCTACTTGCTTTTATTACCCCCTTCTACGCAATACCTTGTACTATCAAAATGCAGTCTCTATTTAATACAAACACCAGGATGAGAATGTTTAGTTTTTCTCACTCGATAGGCAGTATGATATTTTCATCCACTACACCTTTCATCTGCATGCTACTTTGGAAAACAACAGAAACACCATATGTAGTACCTTTATATTTTCTTTTCCAATTATTGCTCTTATCATGTTCTTTATTCTTCATCACAAAAAAGAGCTATATTAATATGTTTGAGTCATAACATCCGTGGCACTCATCCAAATTGACTACAACCCTTTAATATTATATATTCGCCTAGATGTATGAATATATGAATATGTATGAAAATTAGAACAAGATTTGCCCCCTCACCTACAGGTAGTCTGCATATAGGTAATGTTAGAACTGCACTTATTAACTGGCTATATGCAAAAAAACATGATGGTGATTTTATCCTTAGAATGGATGATACTGACTTGGTACGAAGCAAAGATGAGTACAAAGAAGCTATATTACAAGATTTAAAATGGCTTGGGCTCGACTGGGATGAATCATTTAATCAACTTTCACGGCTTAAAAGATATGAAGAAGCGAAGCAAGAACTTATTGCTAAGAATAGGTTATACCCTTGCTATGAGACTCCAGAAGAGCTAGAGATCAAAAGAAAGTTTCAATTATCTCTCGGCAAACCTCCTATCTATGATCGCCACTCTCTTAATTTGAGTAAGGAGCAGATCTCAGAATATGAGAAACAAGGCAGGAAACCTCATTATCGTTTTTTGATAGAAGATAAAGAGATAGTTTGGAATGACCTGATAAAAGGTAAAATAAAATATCAAGGAAGTAATCTCGGCGATCCTGTCATTATCAGAGCAGATGGAACGATGACCTATATGCTATGCTCTACAGTTGATGATGTAGATTTTAATATATCTCATATTATCAGAGGCGAAGATCACGTAAGCAATAGTGCCATTCAAATACAAATGTTTGAAGCGTTAGGTCATAGCTCTCCTGAGCTTGCACATTTGAGCTTGGTGAAATCTAAAGATAGTAAAATATCAAAACGTGAGGGTGGTTTTGAAATTTCACACCTGCGTGATGAAGAACATATAGAACCAATGACTATCAATAGCTTCCTGACTTTTATTGGTTCATCTTCTCGCATAATGGCTTTGAAAGATGTGAATCAGCTTATTCAAAATTTTGATATTAGCGCATATTCAAAAAGCCCTACTACTTACATGCCAGAAGAACTTGAATTATTAAATCACAAGCTAGTCATTACCTATGAGTTTTCTGACGTAAAAAAATACCTACATAGCATAGGGCTTACAAAATTAGATGAACAATTTTGGCTTGCCGTAAGACCTAATTTACAAAAACTAGATGATATAAAAGAGTGGTGGAATATTTGTCATGAACCAATAGATGTTACTACTCAAGATCAGGATTTTTTACTAGAAGCTGCGAATCTTTTACCACAAACTATTAATAATGATACATGGAGCATCTGGACAAAAACCATATCTAAGAATACAGGAAAAAAAGGTAAGGATTTATTCATGCCATTGAGGCTTGCACTTACTGGTAAAGCTACAGGGCCAGAATTGAAAAATTTACTCCCATTATTAGATCGAGAAAAGATCATAAAAAGACTACAATAGCGTTTATTCCTATACTAAGACCATCCAACCTGTCATCGGTGTAAATTCGAGTATTACTATAGGAAAGTCCTAAACCTGTCATCTCGTAAATGAGCTCTTTGCGAGTTATACGAGATCTCTCTAAAGTATGGAGAGTGATGAGAGATTCCGTATAATCCCTGTAACAGTCGCTTACGGAATGACTGTGAAATGGAGAAAGTCGCTTATAGAATGACTGTGGAGGAAAAGGTCACTCGTGGAATAGTTATAGTGTTATTTCGTGTTTGCCCCTCTAGACTGCAGCATAGCTTCAATCTTTTGCGTATCTGCTTCCTTACTTGGAGAAAAAATACTACCCTTAGCAGTTACACCCATTTCAGTTGGCTTGTATTGCCTCTTTGCCGTATTAGAGTCATCTTGCTGAGCTAGATAAAAAGAAAAGATAATTGCTGAATCAATATTAAAATCATAAATATTTATTACAGATGATGCAGAGGCAGCAACATCATCCGTTTTAAAAGTCATGGAAGGAAGTTTAATTATTCCTTTTGACATTTCTACATCAGCCTTAACGTCCTTCATTATTGTCTTTCCTGTAAGCATAGCTGTTCTAGTATCATCCTTTAAATTACCAATCACATAATTACTGTCATTTATTTTCTTGACAAAATCATCGATTGAAAAATCATTAATTGTAATATTTTGGGCTGCTATATCTGATTTTGTATTGAAATTATATAGTTGTTCATTCAATTTTATGCCATGAGTAGACCATGTTCCACTTGCGCTAACTACTCCAGAATTGCTAATCATACCATCTGGTAGTAACTTGGCAATCTCACTTACCTTAGCAGAGTTCAATCCATAAGAAAAATTTAGATCGTAAGGTCCAATTAAGACGCTACCTGAAGATTCATATTTTCCACTGAACATATCCATGTCAAGTTTTGAAACATTAATTAGGCTTTCGTCATTTTTTGCACTTAGATTAATCCCCGATAGAGCAAAATCACTACCTGCGTTATATAATTTCTTTAGCGAAATGTTTGTTGAAAAATTGACCTTCTTCAAATCTATATTCTTTTGTATCTTATCATGCAAACCAAGCATAGACCCCGCCGATAAGGAGCTCATTCCTATTGATCCATTATAAATTTTGATACCTAAAAGAGGTTTAATTGACTCAGCATTTAAAGAAAAACTAGCATCTAAAAAATCACCCCCCTTCTTTATAAAAATATCTTCAACTAATATATTCCCAGAAGACAAGGTAAGGTTAAATTTAGTATCTTCATACAATTCTTTATTAAAAATGAACCTCTCCATGGTTACATCATAATTTCCTAAATTATCAATCTTCCTAATTGGGATAAATTTATTCAGATAATCATCTGCATGGGTATCACTGAATAAACCTCTTACATATTTTACTATGTCAGGTAATACAGGAAAATTTTGATTATCAGCATCTATTGATGTAAATTTAAGCCTAGCGTTGCTACGTGCAGTACCGCCTATAAATTTCGTAGAAACGTCTCCCTTCAATTCACCACCTTTAGTATTTAGAAAAATATTGTATAATGCCATATCAACTGATGTAAGTTTCACATCAGTTGATAGTGAAAAAGGAATTGCTTGATCTGTACGTATATCTTTCTCCCATATTAGCTCTGCAAAATCATTTAAATCTGGATAATTAAATAGAACTTTTCCAGTAAATATACTTCTAAAAGAGTTTTGCTCTACAACTCCATTTGCCTTAATTTGATCTCCAGAAAAATCATGAATATGTAGTTTTCCATCCTCTATGTCAGCTTTAATAATGATATTATTTAACGAATTTTTTGTACCCAATTTTAACTCCTTAATGCTAATATTAGAATTAAGATTTTTGTTCTTCAAATCGAATCTATAAGATAATTGATCGCTTAGTTCACCTGATAATGGCACATTAATTTCGCTGAATTCAAAATTTATACTGCTAGCACTCTTTTGGTTCTTGCTTAAGCTTACTTCTCCAGAGCCCTTAAAATAATCAGTATCTAAAACAATATTTTTTATATTTAGTAGAGTTTCTGGGGATACAATATCAAAACTAATCTTGAAATTATCATCTCCATCTTGTTCTTTTTTATTCACTAAAGGAATATTTATATCTGGCAAGTTAAACTGTGTTTTCTTTCTTGGTTTTGCAAGCCCTATACTCCCCTTACCAGATTGCAAAATGTTACTTTTATAACTCTCTTCAATCTTTAGTGAGTATTTTTCATTATTTAATTCCAAATCAAATAAAACATCTTCACTACCAACATCTAGGACTCCAGATAACCAACCTCTACTTCCTATATCACCAGAAAATTTAACCTCCTTTCTACTACTTAACAAAGTGAAATTCTGTATAGAAAAAGGAATATCTCCATCAGATTCGGTAAATATAAGATCATCAATCATCACATCAAATGAGACCATATCACTCTTTAATAATTCTACTATAAATTCATCATGCTTGACTAAACTTACATCTTCACTATCAAGACGAATATTTACACTATCTGCCTTAATACTTGCAATTTTAGGATTAAATGTAATAAAAGATAATAGGGAGAATGTAACCTTTAGATTCTGCACTTCTAGCTTACCATCATAAACCATCTTATCTATAACCAAGGCTGGTTTGGGGTATTTTATAAACTTATAACTGATATCTGTTATGCGATCAGTATTTATACCATTCTTCTTAAGAAAATTATCGTATAAGCTATTCTTACTTGTGATTGCAATAGATATGCCCATTACCATTATTGCTAATAATAGGATTGTTATTATTATAGGAAATAATCTTCTCATGATTTTTCAATATTTATGTTATAAGTACCGATCAAGCTAACAGATTTTATAAAAAATGATAAACCATCACTATCTAAGATGCATTTAAAATGACCAAAGAAGATAAATTAATTTTACTGGGTGTAATATCCTCAGCTCATGGAATCAAAGGTAATATTGTAATCAAATCATTTACCGACCCAAAAGATAATATATTGAAGCTGCCAATCATTGATGATAATCGCCATAGGCTGAAAATAAAATTTCTTAATTCAAACGCCAAAGATGAATTGATTTGTAGGCTGGAAAATTGCAACGACAGAAACCAAGCAGAGTTACTAAAGGGAAAAATGCTATATTGTCTAAGACAAGACTTGCCCGTTACTGAAAAAGAGGAATTTTACTTTGAGGACTTAATAAATCTACCAGTATTAGATACAAGCAACAAAGAAATTGGCAAGGTCATCAATGTCGCTAATTATGGCGCAGGTGATATTATTGAAATAGAATTTGATGACCACAGAAAACAAAAAATGTTCCCTCTGACAAAAAAACTATTCCCACATATTACAGAAAAATATGTAGTTCTTAATTTACCCGCAACATAAACCTCACCCGCTCTACAACCGGTCATCGATCCTAAATCTGATGTATTGTTTCTCCAACCTGTGTCATCTCGTAACTTCGAGTATTACTATACAAGGATTATACGAGATCTCTCTAAAGTATGGAAGTTGCTCTATATTTGATTATGAAGATTTCGATTAATCTCTTTCCAAAACGTCTTTAATATTCTTAGGCATACGGTAATATACCGTATTATATTTTCCATCCTTATCAGAGTACTCTCTTTCTCTTATAGACAAGCTACCAAAACCACGAACCTCCACCCTATTTCCTTCTATCAAGCCATCCTTGAGATATTCTAAAACAGAATCTAGAGCATACCTAACATCCTGAGCTTGCAAATAATCAAGATCCTTGGATAATTTCTTTACTAAATCCTTCCTCGTAGCCATAACATCCTCTACACTACATAATAGATTGCAAGCTAGCAAAATTAAAAGATAGGAAATCCGTTACTATTCTTTTTGCGCTAACAAAAAAACTATCGATAAATCTCTCTTGATTATTCTTCAATTCTACGTCCAACAATAATCTGTCCTTTCTCTCTAATTTTATATCCATCACCTCCAGATCTTGCGAAACCCCCTTCTCTTTTTGAAGCCAGCTGATAGCAGTATCTTCATTACCAATAGCATCAATCAATTTCAACTCTAGTGCTTTTCTGCCAGAATAGACACGTCCATCAGCAATGGTTTTTACATATTCTAAATTCATATTACGCCTATCCGCCACCACTTCTGCAAAATAATCATAAACTGCATATATATTTTCCATAGTAGCCTTATGAGCACGTGGCGTCAGCTTCTCCATAAAATTAGGAACAGCCTTTAATTCATCAGATTTGAAGCTGTGAAGTGCAACACCAAGCATCTTAGCAAGATCAGTAATTTCTGCTGACTGCATTATTACTCCTATAGACCCCGTCAGTGTGCCATTATGAGCTATGATATAATCGGCGCCAAGACTAGCAAGATAACCACCTGATGCAGCAACAGACCCCATTACCACTACAACAGGCTTTTGCTTAGAGATTTTTCTAAGCGCATTATAAAGCATTTCTGAGCCAACAACACTTCCGCCTTGTGAATTGATATTTACGATCAAAGCCTTCACCTTATCATTCTTCTCTATAGTGGCAAGCTTCTTTAATCTAACATGATCTTCATGAATAAGATTATCAATGTGTATACGACCTATGTGATTTCCAAGCTGCAATACTCCAGTAGAAATATTATTCTCTGGAACTAAATGATTATGCGATGCAAAAAACACTATTATGCCGAGTATAATAGCAAACAGTTTCCATCTCATTACTTGGAACTTCGTTCTTTTTCTTTCTATTAAATAATCTGGATTAACACTCATTATCTTTTATTCCTCATTATTTTTTATCTACCCATAGATCCCGTATAATCCTCGTATAGTAATACTCGGATTTACGGGATGACAATTTTTGTTTTGCACTCTTTATTGTCATTCTGTAAGCGACCACTAAGAGAGCTATACGGAATTTCATTCAATTACATTACCTCTTATCACGCATTATACGCCCCTGCTCTCTTTTCCAATCTTTCTCCTTAATTGACTGCCTCTTATCGTGTTGCTTCTTACCTTTAGAAAGACCAAGCTCTATCTTCACTATATTTTTTTTATTAAAATACATTGAAAGAGCTATAAGAGTGTAACCCTTTAATTTTATCTTGCCAAAAATTTTCTGAATTTCTCTTTTATGTAACAGTAATTTTCTTGGTCTATGTGTAACATGATTTAGTCTATTTGCTTTTTCATATTCAGCAATATGACAATTATTTAAGAATAATTCACCGTCACTTGCTGCAGCATGCGAGTCTGCAAGAGCAACTTTCCCAGCTCTTATGGACTTAACTTCACTACCCTTTAAAACTATCCCAGCTTCGATAACCTCTTCTATAAAATACTCAAATCTAGCACGCTTATTCTGCGCTACGATTTTTTTATACTCAGACATTTTTCAGTCCCATCAACTTAGATAACTCTTTATCAATCTTTTTCATTGTATCGCTATTTGCAGATATCATAGGTAACTTTATGTCATTACTGCACAAATCCAGTTTTGAAGCCGCATATTTTACACCTATTGGATTACTCTCGTTAAAGATGCTAGAAATAAGCGGCATAAGCTTTTGCTGCAGGATAAGTGCATCTTGCACATTACCACTATGCCATAAACTGCTTAGTTTCTTACAAAGTTTTGGAGCAATATTAGAAAGTACCGAAACCACTCCACTCCCACCGTTTGCACTATATGACAAAACGCTCGTATCATTGCCCGTAAAAAAATTAAACTCCTTATTCAGATGCGGTAATATTCTAAGAGGCTTTTCTATATCATCACTCGCATCTTTTACTGCAACTATCCTATTCAATCTTGCAAGCCTCAATAAAGTATCATCAGACATATCACATCCAGTCCTCGGAGGATGAATATAAACCATAACAGGCACTTTGCTTATATCATTAATTGCTCTAAAATGCTGGAATATTCCTTCTTGCTCTGGTTTAACATAATGTGGCATCGTCGCCATTATCCCATCTACACCTAAATCACATAACTTCTTAGTCTTCAAAGTTGCATCTATCGTACTAGTCGCAGTAAAACCTGCAATGATAGGTATATTCTTGCTACTATATTTTACAGAATGAGAAATTAATTCATAATAATCATTCTCGCTCAAGAGACTGCCCTCCCCTGTAGACCCCCCAACAACGACTGCATCTATAGCAGCTTCAATTTGCTTATCTAATAATTTCTCTAAAGAAGGAACATCTATTCCACCACGAAAAAATGGTGTAATTAAAGCAGTGAGTACGCCTTTAAATATCATAATTCTTTACCTACAATTCTTGCATATTCTTGTTGTAGTTTAGATGTAATAGAATTATTAGTAAATATAATTGACTCACCATCAACATCTATTGACTGGACTCCTTTTATCTCTGATGCAGTACCTGTCATAAAACATGCATCATATAGCTTTATATCTTCTAATTTTATCCTCGCTTCCTGAACCCTCATCCCCATATTTTTTGCAATTTCTATCACTGTTTTACGTGTAATACCATTTAGAAAACGATCGGCAATAGGGGTTATTATCTCATTATCCTTACCGAAAAAAATATTTGTTGTGCTGCATTCTGCAAGGCAATCATCTTGATCTAACAGCAACGCATCATCATATCCTTTATCTTGTGCTAATTTTTGAGAAACAGAAAGCATCGCATAATGAGCAGAAGACTTGCTCTGCACAGGAATAGCATTCTCATTGATCTTTCTCCACGGACTAAGCAAGAGCCTAGTTCCATTTTTAAATTTAGGATTTGACTCATAAGCGATAATTAACAAATTGCTACTGAGTGATTTATTGTATACACCAAAAGTTTTTGAACTCCTCCAGATCAAAGGTCTTATATATGCATTCTTCAAGCAGTTCTTTCTAAGAAGCTGATTCGTAGCATTGTTAATCTCATCAACTGAATAATTTACCTCTAGGTGCATATCTCTAGCAGACTGACGCAAACGCTCTGTATGTTCAGTAAGTTTAAAAACTTTTCCGTCGTAGGCCCTTTCACCTTCAAAGACAGCGCCACCATAATGTAGGCTATGATTCATGACATGAATATTAGCGTCATCCCATGGAATAATACGACCATTTATCCATATAAAATCCGCTAATTTTTCTGATAAAGCGAAATCCATAGTTTTTACCTAAAAATTGTTTCTTAAAACATACAAGATATAGTAATATGTGCAATTAAACTTATGAGAATATTTTTATGACGAACAAACCTCATATTCTGATAGTGGACGATGATAACAGAATATTAAAACTTCTAAAAAAGTTTCTCTCTCAAAATGATTTTTTAGTTTCAACTTCAAAATCATCTAGCGAAGCTCTTGAGTTACTTGCTAATTTTACCTATGATTTGATAATTCTCGATGTCATGATGCCAGAGGTTACAGGCCTTGAATTTGCTACTAAAATTAAAGATTCTGGCTCTGCTATGCCAATTGTCATGCTAACTGCATTATCTGAACCTGAAGATAGGGTAAGAGGATTAGAATCAGGAGCAAATGATTATATGACAAAACCATTTGAACCACGTGAATTATTGCTTAGAATTAACAACCTAATCAATTCACATAATTCATATAAGAAGCAGCAGCAGCTAGTAAGATTAGGTAATAATAGTTACAATACAGAAACGAAGGAATTATCTAAAAATGACGAAATCATCAAGCTTAGCTCTTCTGAGGAAAACTTGTTAGACGTTTTAATAAAGTTAGATAATGAAGTTATCACGCGGGAAGAATTATCTAAAAAAATGGGAATTAACCCACGCTCAATAGATGTACAGATTACACGCCTTAGAGGTAAAATTGAGCCAGACCCTAAGACACCTCAAATCCTAAAAACCGTAAGAAATAAAGGATATGTTTTACATACTTAACTACCTTAAGAGAAAACTCTTTCCAACGAGTTTACTCCCAAGGTTCATATTAATAATTGTAATACCGATTCTTATAGGCCAGTTACTTGCTGTCTATTTATTTTATCAACGTCATTGGTATAATGTTGCTCACCATACCAGTGAATTACTTACAAAAGAGATTTCATCACTTATAGAACGCAAAGACTATGATAAAACTCCACAGAAAAAAAATATATATCTCAATCTTCAATATGAGTTCATACCAAACTCAGAGCTTCCTAGTTTAAAGAAAAAACGCATATATACTGAAGAATTAGAAATTTTCAGGAAAGCATTAAATAAAGAAATTCATCAAAAAAATATAGTATCTTTAGATAAAAATGGCTCTGTTAAGCTATATATTGAAATTAATAATGATATCTTACAAATCAAATTGCCATCAAAATCCCTTATCACTCCTACTACATACATATTTGTGTTATGGATTATTCTTCTTACTATATTACTACTTTCAATTTCTCTGATTTTTTCAAAAAATCAAATCAAATCTATAATCGATCTTGCAAATGCCGCACAAAGCTATGGGCGTGGAGATAAAACATACTCATATACCCCATCCGGGGCAAAAGAAATAAGATATGCTGGTCTTGCATTTCTGAAAATGAAAGATAGGATCGAACGTCAAGTTACAAAACGCACTCAGATGCTTGCAATGATTTCACATGACTTAAAAACCCCCTTAACTCGCATGAAGCTTCAAGTAGAATTGATGGAAAACTCGGAAGAAAAAGAAGAACTAAGTTACGATATCAAAACTATGCAGCACATGATTGAATCATATCTTGGATTTGCAAAAGGAGAAGGTGGAGAAGAATTTAAGAAAATAAAATTCAATCAATGGATTAAGGAATATATTCAAAATAGATGGGCAAATAATGATATATCAATCAATTTAGCTCAAAATGACATTTACATCCAAATAAAACAACATTCCTTTGAACGTGCAATAACGAATCTAATTGATAATGCGTTTAAATATGCAACGAAAGTAAAAATTTCTTTATACTCTCTTGACAACAGCTCTTATCTTATCATAGAAGATAACGGTTCTGGAATAAAAAAGGAAAATAGAAAATTAGTATTTAAACCGTTTTACAGAGAGGATTCTGCAAGATCTTTAGACCACTGTACAAGTGTAGGTCTTGGACTCGCCATCACTAAAGAAATTATTATTAATCATAACGGAACAATTACATTAGAAGATAGCAAAGAGCTAAAAGGATTGCTTGCAAAGATTCAAATGCCTATGGCTAAATAAATATAAAAGGATATAAAATGACAAAAAATAACTTGCATCATCTAGCAATCATAATGGATGGCAATGCCAGATGGGCCAAACAAAACGGAAAAACAAAGGCAGAGGGGCATAAGCAAGGCGCAAAAACCATTAAAACCCTACTTCCTTCTGCGTCAAAGCTAGGTATAGAATATCTCACTTTATATGCTTTCTCGTCAGAAAATTGGCAAAGACCAAAAAGCGAAGTGCTACTTCTACTTAAACTCCTTAGCACTTATATAGATTCTACAAAAGATCAGCTTATAGAGCATAATATAAGATTAAAAATAGTAGGCAAATTAGATATGCTATCAGATTCGTTACTTGCAAAAATTAATGAGGTAGTAGATCTAACAAAGAATAATAGCAAAATGACTTTAGCAATCGCTTTTAGCTATGGCAGTAGGATGGAGATAATAGATGCATGTCAAAAAATCATAGATTCTGGTAATAAATCTATTGACCAGGATGAATTTGGAAATTTCCTATACGACCCAGAAATGCCAGATGTTGACCTACTAATTCGTACAAGTGGCGTTCATAGGCTAAGTAATTTTCTGCTTTGGCAGGCTGCATATGCCGAATTATATTTTACAGATAAATTATGGCCAGACTTCAATGAAAATGACTTAAAAGAAGCCGTAGAAGATTATTCTAATAGAAAAAGGACTTTCGGTGTTAGGTAATAAAAAAATAACAATAAAGAGTAATATTGCAGTTAGATCAATTTCTGGCCTTGTAATAGCAACTTTGTTTATATTTGGAATCTTTTTTTATAGACCATTCTTTTACATATTGCTCTACTTAATATCAGCATTCATGCTTTCAGAATGGCATGATATTGCAAAACATAATACTTCAAAACTCCTATCCAATATAGCTGGCTATCTATTGATTCCTCTCTCTATATCATCTCTCATGTTTATGTCATATATAGATCATACAGGTTGGTTACTCTTATCCTTTTTCGCAATATTATGGAGCGTAGATATTATGGCAATGTGTGGTGGAAAACTAGCAAAAGGAGCGAAGCTTGCACCAAAGCTTAGCCCCAATAAAACTATAAGCGGTTTAATTATTGGAGTAACTTCTGGAGCAATTACGATAAATTTACTAACATTATTACCAATGTATCAAATTAATTTAGTACCGTTTAATATAAAATCAAAAATAATACTAACTATACTTGCTTGCATAGTTGGAATCACAGCGCAATTAAGTGACCTCCTGATATCTTATTTTAAAAGAAAAGCTCACATCAAAGATAGTGGTAATATTATCCCAGGGCATGGAGGAATCTTAGATAGATTCGACAGTATAATATTAACCTCTCCTTTGATTGTGCTATGTTTCAAATTTTGTTAGTAATTTATACCAAATTGTAGTACCGTCAACTACATTATGGTAGTACGTGAGAACATATTTACTAGAAAAGTAGTGCTGAATGCTGTAGTCTTCTTAATGCTATTGTACTTTGCATTTCATTCTATTTACGGTGAAAGAGGCATTGTAGCTTATTTTAAGTTGCAAAGTGAACTTGAAAATTCGCACAAAACCTTGGAGTTACTGCGTGCCGAAAGGCTGCATATTGAAAACAAAACAAAACTCCTTCGCCCTGGATCTTTAGATAGAGATATGCTAGATGAAAAGGCCAGAAATGTTTTAGGTTTCTCAAAGCCCAAAGAGATGGTATTTAAAACACCTACAAATCAGATAGAAAAGCAAGCAGAAGATAAGAAAATAGGAAAGTAGAGGGTACTATCAAAACTACATTATATCATAATGACCTGCCAGATGGCTTCCATATATCTGGTGATGTTGCCGTTGACACAGAAACTATGGGACTGCAGCTGCACCGCGATAGGCTGTGCGTTGTTCAATTTAGCAATGGGGATGGTGAATCATACTTAGTACAATTTGATGGATCTTGCTATAAAGCTCCAAATTTAAAAAAGTTGCTTTTAGATCAAAATAGGACAAAGATATTTCATTATGCTAGGTTTGATCTAGCATCTATCAAGAAATATCTGAATATCGAATTATCCAATATCTTTTGTACCAAAATCGCATCTAGGTTAGTACGTACTTACACAGATCGCCACGGTTTAAAAGACCTATGCAGAGAATTATTAGATATCACAATATCAAAACAGCAACAATCCTCATATTGGGGAGCATCTGAGCTATCATCTGACCAAAAAGAGTACGCGGCTAAAGATGTAATATATCTTCACTCCTTAAGAGCAATTCTCATAGAAAGATTGGTAGATTTAGATAGGAAAGAAATTGCACAGAAATTATTCGATTTCCTCCCAACAAGAGCTAACCTTGACTTAGTCGGATGGAATGATATAGATATATTCTCACACGGAAGTTAAATTATATATCCCACCTTGTCTAGTAAATTGGAGTATCCTGCCAACATATCACTCCGTAAGTAGCCTTTTCAGCCGCGCTGTCTTTCCGTAAGCGACCGCTAAGGAAGCTATACGGAATCTCATATCGGTAAAATCAACCTTCTATGCTCTAGAGATCTCGTATAACTCATTAAAAAACTCGTTTACGAGAT
>JAOMYS010000030.1 GCA_028372485.1 Rickettsiaceae bacterium
CCTAATGCCCCACGTTTAGCACGCCATGGGGTAATATTTTTTTCTAAACGGGTTTTAGAGCCAAGATTCCAGCTCAAGCCCTCAGATGAATCAAATAATTTTGCATCAGATAATTTTGCATCACGATATTTTTGTAAAATCACTCCTTGACCACGCCTCATTTGCGGTACTTCCTCAATTTCAAATACCAATAGCTTTCTATTATTTCCTATTACTGCAACCATATCACCTATAACAGACAAGCATATTATGCACTTATTCCCGTCTGTTACTTGCATTATCTGCTTACCAATCTTTGTTGAAGCGATTAATTCATTACTATTTATGATGAATCCCTTGCCAGCAGTGGATGCAAGAAATATCTTTCCATTTGACTTATAGGACATAATTTTTACGATATCGTGATTTCCAATATCCATCATTAACTTGATTGGCTCACCATGCCCTTTTCCCTTTACAATATTATTAGCAAGAATTGTAAAGAACTTACCGCTACTAGCACAAACTAGAATATTGTCAGTACTGTAAGTCTCAACAACATGTTCTTGCATATCTCCTTCTTTATATTTAACACTAGACAAATCCAGACTATGCCCCTTGATAGATCTTATCCACCCCATCTTAGAACATATGATTGTGATAGGTTCTTTCTCAATAAATGCTGAAATATCAATAATTTCACCACTAACAGCCGACTCTTCAAAAATAGTTTTACGCACACCATTATCAGTATCCTTACCGAATCTTTTCTGAACTAATTTGAACTCATTTTTTACTACTTTCCAAAGCTGCTTAGGGTTATCTATAATCTTGTAAAGTTCCGTGCGTTCTGAAGTTAATTCTCCATGCTCAGAATTAATCTTTTTTTCTTCTAATTTACGAAGCGATCTAAGCTTTATGTTTAATATTGCCTCTGCTTGAGTATCGTTAATTTTAAATTTTGTTATCAATTCTGCCTTGGGATTATCCTCTTCTCGGATAATTCTAATTACTTCGTCAATATTTAAATAGGCAATTTTTAATGCCTCTAATATCTCTAACCTATCATCTATCTTGCTGATTTGATACTTGCTCCTACGCAAGACGACGATTCTACGATGCTCAATAAATTCTCGTAATATCTCAAGAATATTCATCACTTTTGGTGCGCCACTCGAACCAAGTACATTCATATTCATATGAACTCTAGACTCCAGCCCAGTCAGCTTAAAGAGTGACTCCATAATGATCTCCGCAGAGCATGTTCTTACCTTTGGCTCAATGATGATTCTGATATCTTCTGCAGATTCATCTCTAATATTTCCAACAAGAGGGATCTTCTTATCCTTCAATAAAGTTGCTATTTGCTCGATTAACTTAGACTTCTGTACCTGATAAGGAATCTCGGTGATTACTATTTGATATAAACCATGGCTTAAAGTCTCTTTCTCCCATTTCGCTCTTACCCTAAAGCTACCCTTTCCAGAATTATAAGTCTGATTTATAGATTCCTGACTATCTATAACAATTCCACCTGTTGGAAAATCAGGCCCTTTAATAAATTGCATCAGATCAGATGCTTCAACAGTTTTTTGGTTATCAACTAAATACATCAAAGCGTCACAAAGCTCATGCAAATTGTGCGGTGGAATGCTAGTTGCCATACCAACTGCGATCCCTTCTGAACCATTTGCAAGCAAATTAGGAAATGCAGCGGGCATTAATGCTGGCTCAGTGTCTGATGAATCATAAGTCGGATGAAAATCAACGGTGTCTTGGTTTATGTCCTGCATTAATAGGGTACAGATTTCAGTCATCCTTGATTCTGTATAACGCATTGCTGCTGCATTATCCCCGTCTACTGACCCGAAATTACCTTGCCCATCTATTAAGGGATATCTAAGAGAAAAATTCTGAGCTAGGCGAACAAGAGTGTCATATACAGCAGTATCACCATGAGGATGATACTTACCAATTACATCACCCACAACCCTTGCACATTTCTTGTAGCCAGATTTGGGGTCTAACCTTAACTTCAACATTGCATAAAGCAGACGACGATGCACTGGCTTTAGACCGTCACGCACATCAGGAAGAGATCTAGACATGATAGTTGATAACGCATATGAGAGATAACGCTCAGATATGGCATTAGTAAAATCAACATTTTCTATATTGGAATCTTCATTTATCATCTGCTTATCTTAAACTTAAGTCCGTTACAACTATACCCAGAAAGATATAATCTCTCAATGTAAATTTTAACTAATACTAATAAGTAAACATTCTCTCACTTGTGTAAACCCGCTAAGGAAGTTATACGGAATCTCCTAATTATGAACTAACCCTGTTGCAACAGAGTGATGATTCTGCTTTGAAAATAAAACAATGAAACAGTTCATGTAAACATTTAAGATGAATTAGTCTATATTAGCTATAAACTGTATAATTAAGATTGATAATGAGGATTTTATAATATGATCATTATAAGATTACTTGCTATTATTTCACTCGTTCTTCTAGCATCACCTAATATTTCTCTTGCTGATAAAGCACTATCCTTGAAGGTCAATGTTGATTCTGATTCTCCAATTAAGAAAAACTTGCTGAATCTTGCAAAAGAAATGGAAGCTATGGCGAAGATTTATCATAGTGTTAATCAAAGAGCATACTGGGAAAGCGAAGGAAAGAAGTCATTTTATAAGTTGCTTCATTCTCAAGGTTATTACTCAAGCGAAATTAATACAGAGATCACCCACAATAAAACACATTCTATAATATTTCATATTTCCCTTAGGGAGCGTTATAAGATATCTCATATATTTATAAAACATACAAAAGAAAGCAATAAAGATGTAGTAATACCAGATAGAGATGAGCTATCTGTAAAGAAGGGACAATTTGCAATAGCGGGGAATATATTAGATGAACAAAATGAAATATCAGATCTGATTGAAAATAGAAATTGCCTTCTTTCTTTAAAAATATCTCATGACGCTATTATTGACGAAGTACATAAATTAGTAAAGGTTACATTTTTTGTAAATGCTGGACAGCAAGCAACAATTGGGGAACTGGAATTTGATGATTTAAAAGATATCAAAAATGAATATGTTCAGAAATTGATTTCTTTAAAAAGAGGACAGTGCTTTCGCAGTTCATATATTGATAAAGCAAGGCAGGATTTACAAAAAACAGGGCTTTTTGCATCCACCACTCCGACTATTCCAGACAAAACTAACAAAGACGGGTCAGTACCTGTAACATTTCATCTTATAGAGCGCAAACGGAGAAGCGTAAAGACTGGCTTTGAGTATCGAACTGATTTAGGCTTTGGTGCTACTCTTGGCTGGGAGAATAGAAATCTCTTCGGAAGTGGTGAAGATTTAAGAATTGATCTTTTTGGCAATAGGCAAGAACAGATGCTGGAGACGAATTATATAGAGCAATTCTTTATAAGAAATGACCAGACTCTCAAACTAAGTTCAAAGTTAGACAACAAGAAGTCCAAGGCCTTTGATAGTTATGAGGCTTCTATTTCTGCGCTGATAGATAGAAAAATATCTAAACATTGGAATATAGGTGCAGGTGGGAGACTCTCACGCTCAATTGTTAGGGAAAGCAAGGATAAAGATAGAGAACACTTCACTTTAATATCAACTCCTTTATACGTTATCCATGATACAAGAGATAATATATTTAGCCCCCAAAAAGGCTATGATGTAAAACTAGAAGCTGCGCCTTATCTCGAGGTTCAATCGCATAATAAGTATTTTTTAAAAACAAAATTATTAGCTTCAACATATTTTACATTACCAAGCTCTTCTAGACATGTACTTGCTATGCGTGCTGGTGTTGGTAGCATCCTAGGTATAAATTCTCTTGATGATATACCCCATGTTGAGAGATTTTATATTGGTGGTAGTAACTCTTTAAGGGGCTATGCATATCAATTTGCAGGTAAACTTAATAAAAATAATAGGCCGATAGGTGGTAGGTCATTCTTAGAAACTTCTGTAGAGCTACGTATTGGTATTACAGACCATATAGGTATAGTAGGTTTTTTAGATAGTGGAAGATCATATAACGCTATTTTCCCCAATAGCAAGCAGAAGCTGTTGCAAGGTTCTGGCGTAGGCCTGAGATATATCACAAGCATGGGTCCAATAAGGGCTGATATTGGATTCCCGTTAAAAAGAAGAAAGGGTATTGATCAGCCATTTCAGATTTATTTCGGTATAGGACAGGCATTCTAAATATGACTTATAAGCTAGTGATTAAAAGAATTTTACAAACATTACTTGCGATAATAATTAGCGCATTTTTATCAATATATTTATTGCCAAAAGTGCCTCTTGTAAAAGATAAGATCAAGAATTTAGTTAAAGATGCTATAGAACAGCAAATAGAAGGCGATATAAGAGTTACTAATTTAGATTTTTCATTCCCGCTAATTGTAAGTAGCAAAGAGATAGTATTAAGTAATCATGGTACAGAATCTGTCTTTGCACGGAATTTGCAGATAAAAATCCTGCCCTCTTTCTTACTTCCTTGGAAGTTTACTGTTTATTCTGTAGAGATAGATGAATTAAAATTGAGTAGTGTTCCTGTTTTGAAAACTTCACATAATGTAGATGGTAATACTAATAGCAATAAAGCTTCTATACCTAATATTCTTATTAAGAACATAGATATCAAGAAGATTATCCTTTCTCCGGAATTGACTAAGATGAGCCATGAGATAACCTTAACTCTCAATTCTAATATAGAATTTTATTTTCAAGATCATAGAATTGACTTTAATGTAAATAGCAAATTCTTATCTTTTGGGAATACAGCAATAAGTGATAACTTATTTGAAATATCTGGATCATACGATCTAGATAAAAATATGATTCAGCTACATAGTGTAGATATGAAATCCAGTGCCGGAGATATTAACGGTAAGATATCGCTTGATATGAGTCAAAAACAAATAGCTGGCGATTTAAAATATAATATAGGCGTTTTAGATAGGTTGTTATCAGAGAAGATTAAAGGTTCAAAAAGCGATATATCTGGTGATTTAAAACTTAGCGGATCAATATTTACTCCAGAGATTGATATATCTGGTAAAGCCACGATAGATTTACCAGAGAATAATTATTTTCAGTATTTCCCTCTTTCATGGAGTAGTCATTTGGAAGTAGAGCAAGGGGGAGATGTTAAAGGTACAATAGATCTAAGTCAAAAAAATGTCACGGCACGAGGTAATATAGGCTATAAAAATTCAAAACTATATCTGAAGAATCTTGCAGCAACTGCTCCTAATTTTGCCAAGAAAGTAAATATAGAATTTGACCCATCAAGCTTGATCATTACTGGTAATGTATATGTAAAGGATGATAGTTTTGAAACAATATCAGCATTTTTTCCATTTTTAAATTCAGGAAAAATGGAATTGCAAATGACGTATTCATCTAGTGATAATAAAACACAAAATATTGCTCTAAGTAGCAATCTGCATCACTTGTCCACTCAGTTTGGGAATGTAGGTTTTATAGGGGTAGATATAAAATCTCATAATATTTGGAATAATAAATCACTTACATCTAATTTAAATCTTAGATCGTTGAGTTTAAATCATGTAGCTGTAAATAATTTGAAGTTATCAAGTGTGATTGCTTTATCAGATAAGCAAGAATTAATAACAAATATTCACGAAATATCAGGCAATATAAGTGATGCACAATTTAAAAACTCGGACAATATTGAGATAAAATATGGTAAAAATCTTTCTGTGAAAATGGATGAAATGAAATTCGGTGATGGAAATGTAACTTTTAATTTAAACGATCAAGATAATAAGTTATCTGCAAGTGCGATGTTTGATCGTATTCCCGCTCATGCATTCCCTATTTTCTTTACTGATATTTTTGAATCTGCTCTAATTAGTGGAAAAATTAACTTATTAGGAAAATCAGGCTCGCCACATCTTGAGACATTCTTAGATATAAAAAATATTTTATCTCACAAAAAAGAGATATTAGAGGTAAAAATTAACTCCAATATTATTAGTGATAATACGAAAATCAACGTGGAGATTTTATCTGGCAAAGAAAGAAATGTAACGACTTTAGATGCTAATTTCCCTAGTAAATTTTCCTTGAGCCCTTTTGAGTATCATATTGATCATGAACGATCCTTTAATATAGATTTTTCCTCTAAGGAAAAGTCTGACCTTCTTTCGCTTATTCCTCTGCCTTATGAGAATGAACTTGAAGGTTATGCGCAAGGAGATATAAAAGCGGGCGGAACTTTATCCTTACCAAATATTTCAGGCAACATAACGTTATCTGATGGTGTATATAATAATCAGCATTATGGTGTTAAGCTAAAGGATATTTCAAGTAAAATCATAGCAAAAGGAGATAATATTATTTTAGAAAATATTGTTGCAAGGGATCGCTTTAAAAACTCCTTAAGAGGTAGTGGTAATATCACACTGAATGAAAATAAGGATTTTGCTGTTAATGTAAGTGCAAAAAATCTCCATCTAGTTACTAACCCTTATTTACAAGGTGAAATAGACGGTAATTTGTCATTGACGGGGGATAATAATACTGCTCTTGCGAAAGGGGTATTATCTTTAGGAACAATGGAGATTAGGATTCCAGAAAAATTACAAGAAAATATTCCAAAACTCCATGTTGTAAAGGTGATAGAAGCATCAGATCATATCATCTATAAGAACAAGACTCAGCCATATTTGCTTCAATTAGACATAGAATTGAAAACGGGTGATAAAGTACATGTACGAGGCTGGGGTGTTGACACCCTTATAAAAGGAAAATTAAATATTCACGGGAGTGCAAATGAACCATTGATTTACGGAATGTTAGAGTCTGTACATGGCCAATATAAAGAGCTTGGGAAGGTATTGAATGTATCTAAAGGAGTATTAAATTTTGACGGATCAATATCCCCATATATCAGTATTATTGGCACAATAAGCGAAGGTGAAGCGCAAATAAACCTCATATTATCTGGTTTTATTGATAGTCCAGATATATCTATCCAATCAATTCCATCTATGCCTCAGGATGAAGCTTTATCTATCCTGTTATTTGGTAAAAATTCGCATCATATATCTACTTTTCAAGCAGTACAGCTTGCAGACGCTGCAAGGCGTCTTTCTGGTCATGGGGGAGGTTTTGACCCTCTAGGAGTAGGAAGAAAGCTTTTGGGCGTTGATAGTATTAGCTTTAATAATAAAACAAATGAGGATGGAAAATCATCACCATCAGTTGGTGTAGGTAAGCATCTTACAAAAAATGTATATCTTGAAGTGGAGAAACAAGAAACTGGCGCTAAAACTAAGATAGAAGTGCAAGTTACACCTAAGATTTCCGCTAAGAATACAGTGGAACAGGAAGGAAACACTTCTTTTGGTGTTTATTATAGATTTGACTATTAACTAACGTTGCCATTTCGCATGAGACTTTCCTCCCACTGTTTTCCACAAGTGATTTTCTCCCTCTGGGTCATTCCGCACGTGACCGCTAAGGGATCTATACGGAATCTCTTCAACTGCAGAAGAATCAATCTTGACGCTTCTGAGATCTCGTATAACTCGCAAAATGCTCGTTTACGAGATGACAGGTTTGGGAAGAGTCCTCGTATAGTAATGCTCTAATTTACGGGATAACATAGACCTAGAGGATTTTCGTATAATAATATACTTGCATTTACACCTCTGACCTCAGAGGTTTTTTAGGTCCTCAATAGCCGTTCGGGCATCGCCAAATCTGAATATTAATAATTACTACCAGACTTACTTTTTATTAAACGAAATGTGATTACACATAATATAAGTATCGTTGCAAATAGATATGCGTAATTATTGATACTATCACTATGGAACGCTGAAATCATGAAGCTTACTATTGCTGTAATCATATAATATAAAAAACCAAATATCGATCCAGCAGCTCCTTTTGTTTTAGGGTAAGCTTCAATTGCATCTCGTAACATCATAGGGACAACTAATGAATGCCCTATCAAATGAATTGCGATTGGTATGAAGATAGAAATTATTGTAAATAATAAGCTGCTATTTTGATTTACAAAAAATGTTGGCACTACAAGTAGTGCACATCCTATAGCACTGAAAATGAAACCAATTGCTTTTATCTTGGAAATAGGTACAAATTTTCTGATAAGATATTGGCAGAACATACCACCAGTGAGATTTGCCGCACTGAGAAAAAAGAATAGCTTACCATAGTCTGATGGAGGCATATCCATTTTATCTATGAAAATAAATGGTGCTTGAATAAAAAAACCAAAGCAAATACCATTATATCCGCCTACTATGAGAGCATACCCAAGAAGGGTTTTATCTCTCAAAGCAGCTTTTAGTACATTTAGAAATCTACCATCATGTGCATCATTCTCCCCTATATACGGGTTAGTTTCTGGTAGAAATTTTGTATATATGATAAGTAAGCTAGATGACAGCAAGATCAAGAATTTAAATATATATTGCCACTCCTTGTAATATTCAATTATATAACCACCAATTGCAGAACCTATTGAAGGAACAATAGCTGCAACCATGGCAACGCTTGAATATATACTTGAAAGCTCCCAGCCTCTATATGAGTCACGTGTCATAGATTGTGCTATAACTGATCCAACACTTGCACCATATGCTTGGAAGAATCTAAAGAGAATAAAAACATCAATTGATGTTGAGAAGCTAAGTAAGAATGTCGCAATAATATATAATGATATTCCAAGAAGCACTACTGGACGCCTGCCATAAATGTCAGATACCCTACCTAAAGTCAATATTCCAAGTGCAAATCCTGTATAATATACAGTAGTTGCAAGCTGTACAGTATCCCCTTCTGTATGTAGTTGGTCAGCAATTTCTGGAATAGCAGCAGAATAAATTGTCTCTGTTAATACAGAAAGGCATGACAGACAATATAACAAAATAGGAGGTATCTGACCTATTATTTTCATATTTCAACACCCTCATACTGCATAGCTTCACGCTAAATAAATCAAGAATATTTATAGCACACAACATACAACTTGTCATCGGTGTAAATTTGAGCATTACTATTCCTCGGCCTGTCATCTTATAAATTTGAGTACGTAAGTACTAAAATCCTCCCCAACCTGTCATCTCGTAAATGAGCTCTTTGCGAGTTATACGAGATCTCTGAAAGCAGGGAGATTGACTCTGCCGATTGAGATTCCGTATAGCTCCCTTAACGGTCGCTTACGGAACGACAGTATAAAAAAATCAGCAGCTCTTATGCTATCTCTTAGTGATGGTCTACTAATTGTTGATTATGATTATGATTTTCACCTTGTTCACTGTGGTAAAGACAACATCCCAAACAACCGATCGCTACTGCGCCTGCAATTATACCACCCCAAGGGCTTCCGCTATTACCATTTGCGCTACTATTATAGTTATAATAATCATTACCACCATTAGCTCGGCTAGTATAGCCATTGTGATAAGCGCTACCTTTGTTTCCACCATAGCCACCGTAACCTCCACTACTATGACCTCCGCTGCTGCCGCCACCTCCGCTGTGACCAGCACCTCTAAGCTCCGTAGAATATTTAAAATCATCTAAATTCTGGTCAGCTAAGCTTGTTGGTATTTCCAAGAAATTATCATACG
>JAOMYS010000031.1 GCA_028372485.1 Rickettsiaceae bacterium
CTGCTGTATGAGCTAATTTTTTCAGTTTCTCATAAAAATATTAGGGGTGTTGGCAAAAACTATTTTTGCTAACAATTTGCTGCGGAATATCGGGTTAAAGTGGGCAAGAATATGCATTTTAAAACCGAGAGAAAGATTAGACTCATACTGTCAATTTAAAGTGTCCAGCAATATTATGCAAAGTATAAACTCGATACTTGACATGCAAAATAATTAGATCGTCATATAGTTGATTATTTTGCAGAAAGTTTCTGAAGATCTGATAAACAGATGCCAGTAAGAGCGGATATATCAGAAAGGGGGTAGTTTTTTGAGATCATGCTTTTAGCAATTTCTATATCTCTTTCAGCCTTACCTTCGGCTTTACCTTCAGCCCGCATTTTCTTTAGAGTGTTGGTCTCTATTCTGAGCCATTTTAAATGATCTTCATAGGCCTCACGCTCATCTTCACTGAAGTTCATTACTTCAAGCACGGAGATGGCTTTTTTTAGATTTTGGTCATTTAGTTCTTTCGGTAGGTGATCCGCTTTTAGGAGATCGTTTCTCGTTAAGAATGTAGTCCACATATCGAGTGAGCTTTTTACCTTTTGGATGATATCAGATAATTGTTCATTTGGATTATCGGTAAACTTGTTAAGCTCTATGGTGTGTAGCTCTAAATCTTTAAAATAAGGTATACCACTATTCTTTTCAGTGATGTGGAATACATTATGGTAGCTCTTTACTTCGGGGATAGAGGTAAAGTTGAGTATATGGATACCTATAGCCTTTGACAGGGTAGAATAATCCTGAGCTACTTGTAGTTGTTCGGTATATAGTTTTGCCCAGTAGTATAAGGCTCTTTTGTCATAATCAGCTTCATCGCTGATTTGTATCTCTATATTGAATCTTTTGCCATCTTCGTTTTCTGCCTTAATATCTAATATAGATAATTTATCCTTTTTGAAGTTTTTCGGATTATATGGATTGAGTATAGTAACGTAGGATACTTGGTCTTCTTCCCCAACAACTGAGTTGATAAAAGAAATAAGTAAATCCTTGTTCTCCTCTACTCCGAATATCTTCTTGAAGGCTATATCGATTCTTGGTGATATTTTCTCGGTCATTTTCTAAAACTTATGTCTTAATTAGCTGAAGCTTATTGTAACATAAAAGAATAGTTGGTAATAGAAAATTACTTTTGTAGTTGATAACCCCCGTGTCAAAAACGGTCGTTTTTGTCCCATCTACTAAAGACATGCTTCTTAATAGCTTTAGCTTGAGTAATAGAGTGTCATAAAGTATAGTCACTATCAAGATGTACAAATATTTCTATTAAAACGAGATATGACACGTTTTTGCAGCATATAGTAAATATTAAATAAATAACCAAAGAATGTTAATAGGTTACGCAAGAGTTTCTACGATTGAACAAAATCTAGATTTACAAATTGATGCATTAAAAAATGCTGGCTGTGAAAAATTGTATGAAGATAAAATTAGTAGCTCTAAACAAAATCGCCCTGGATTAACAGATGCATTAAAAGATTTAAGACCAGGTGATACTCTAGTTGTTTGGAAACTAGACAGGCTTGGTAGGTCGCTTCGTGACCTAATTGAGCTAATCAATGATCTACAGAGCAAAAACATTATGTTCCGCAGCATTCAAGATGGCATTGATACATCCAGTTCAATTGGACAATTCTTCTTTCATGTCACAGGTGCATTTGCAGAGTTAGAGCGTAATCTTATTAAGGAACGAACTAGAGCGGGACTTGATTCTGCCAGAGCAAGAGGGCGAACAGGTGGAAGAAAACCATTATTAAGCAAGAAGCAGATTAACATGATGCTAGAAATATATAATGCAAGATCAACTCCAATTGCTGAAATATGTGAGCAGTTCAAAATCAGCAGGAAGACTTGCTACCGTTATATAACGAAATCAAAGATACAAAGCGCATGATCACAGTCATATCACCAGCAAAAACAATGGACTTTGAGTCAAAAGCACCTAGTTTTTCTAGTAGGCCAATATCCCATTCAGAATCGGAATCTCTAGTCAATTGTTGCAAGGCTCTAACTCTAGAACAAATTAAAGGGCTAATGTCAGTAAGCGATAAGATTGCTAAGACAAACTATAAAAGGTTTCAAATGTTTTATGATAACATTTCTCCTGAAAACAGGCTATATATACATATAACGGAGATGTATATAATGGAATACAAACTAATAGCTTCAATGCTGAGGATATAAAATATGCTCAAAACTATATAAGAATATTATCAGGTCTTTATGGTATATTAAGACCTATGGATTTAATAAAGCCATATAGACTAGAAATGGGAACCAGACTTGAGGTGAATCAACAGAAGGGATTGTATCAATTTTGGAGGAATAAAATTACCTCGTATATAACTAAAGAACTAGAGTCTCGCAAGAAAAAAATCATTATTAACCTTGCATCAAATGAATACTCATCCGTCATTGATAGAAACAACACCCCATGTCAAATCATTGACATAGTATTTAAGGAAACAAAAAATAACGAGACTAAGATTGTTCCAATAAAATCAAAGAGGGCAAGGGGAGTAATGACAAACTTTATAATAAAGGAAAAAATCACTAACCCAGAATCGCTCAAAGCGTTTGAAGAAAACGGATACCGATTTAACAAGTCATTATCCTCTAGCAGAGAATATGTTTTTGTTGGCGAATAAAAAAATGAATATAAATTACAGTGCATAAAGAAGAAAATAAAATAATCTACTCACCATCAGATTTAACCCTGTATATGGATAGTCCATTTGCCTCGTGGATGGAGCATAAGGTGATTATTAATCCTGAGCTATTAACCCATGCTGATCCTATGGATGAGATGATGATTTTGTTACAAAACAAAGGTGCAGCGTATGAAAAGGAAGTTTTAGAATCATTTTTAGAAAAAAACCTTAATGTTGTACAGATCAAACGAGACAAAACTGCGGAAGATAATACATATACTGCCATGCAAAATGGTGCAGACGTGATTTATCAAGCAGCTCTATCTATGTTCTCTTTTAAAGGCTATGCAGATTTTTTAATTAAAGTAGAAGGAGAGAGTAGGCTTGGTAATTATTGTTATGAAGTATGGGACACCAAGTTATCAAAAACTTTAAGACCATACGTTGCTGTACAATTATGTTGCTATGCGGAAATGTTAGAAATGCTACAAGGCAGAAGACCAGAATATATAGTAGCTGCGCTTGGTAGCGGAGAAAGAGAGCGTTTACGTACAGATGATTATTTTTATTATTACCAAAATCTAAAATCACAATTCTTAAAAATGCACCACCCCTCCTCAAAGCAGGTTGATATAAACCCAGCCGATTCAAGTAACTGGGGACGGTGGAGCGATCATGCTAAGAAACTTTTAAAAGAAGCGGATCATTTATCTCAGATTGCAACAATAACAAAAAGCCAGATTAAAAAACTAGAAAAAGCTGGAATAGGCACTATGCAGAAAATGGCTGATACAGATTCCAGCTTCATAAAAGGCATTGATTCTAAAATACTCAATAGGCTAAAAGAGCAAGCTAGAATTCAAAAAAACAGCGAGGGGGGAGACGTCCCTTTATATAAGATTTTACCTCATGCAGCTAATCAAAAAATAGGTCTATCATTACTTCCCCCAAGCTCTCCATTAGATATTTATTTTGATATTGAAGGCTTTCCTCTTGAAGAAGGAGGTCTAGAGTACCTATGGGGATTAACTTATTTTGATAAAAATAATGTTCGTCAATTTAAAGACTTTTGGGCGCATAACAAGGAAGAGGAAAAAGAGTCTTTTAAAGCTTTTATCGAGTGGACTTACAAAAGGTGGCTAGAAGACCCTACTATGCATATATACCATTATGCTAATTACGAAATTGCAGCATGTCGTAAACTTATGGGGCGTTATGGAGTTTGCGAGTACGAGGTAGACCAATTACTACGTAATGAAGTGTTTGTTGATTTATATAAAATAGTAAAAGGCGGATTACTATTAGGCGAGCCACGCTATTCTATAAAAAACGTAGAGCATTTATATCGCTCTAAACGCTCTACCGATGTTGGCTCTGGTGGTGATTCAGTAGTTGTGTATGAACGGTGGAAAGAAAACAAAGATGGAGATACATGGAAAACATCTCAAATATTAAACTCTATACGTGAATATAACATAGATGACTGCAATTCAACCCAAGAGCTTGTAGAATGGTTGAGGCCAAGACAAGAAGAAGAGGAGATAAAATATCTTGGCATCTCAGAGATCAAAGAGCCTGAATTACAAGAAGAGATAACCGACTCTATTAAGTTAAAAGAAAAATTACTAAAAAAAGCTGATCAACTAAAAGATCAGGGGAATAAAGGAGATGCAGAAATACACTCACTTTTTGCGCATATACTAGAGTTTCACAGGCGTGAGAAAAAACCAATATATTGGAGATTATTTGATCGCATGGGCTTAAGCGATTATGAGTTAATTGATGATATTGATTGTTTGGCACGCTGCGTTCGTACAAATAAACCGCCATACAAATTAAAACCTAGAGATAAAAAATATATTTATGAATATGAATTTGAGTTAGACCAGGAATTTAAAGGAAATAGTAAGCAATATATTATACATGGATCTGAGGCAGATAATGGAAAGAATATAAATGTTGAATTGGTGCAGGAATGCTCTTGCTTTATTAAAGGCGTTGTTGCATTAAAATCAAGTCAAGAATTAGATAGAATAGTTACTTTGATCCCATATGAAAATATAAATGATAAAGTAATTACAGAGGCAATAAAGAGCCAAGCTGAATTATTTCTCAGCGGCGATCTGGAAAACACGGCAATTAACGACTTTTTGCTACGAAGAACCCCGAATATTATAAATCACAAAACTGGCGATCCAATAGTAATGAGTGATGCGCCTGAGTCAAGACTCAAAGAGATAATAAAAGCTATATGCTCTTTGAATAATAGTTATCTTACTACACAAGGGGCTCCAGGTTCTGGAAAGACATATACAGGCAAGTATGTTATTGCCGAGCTACTAAAGCTTGGAAAAAAAATTGGCATTTCATCTAATAGCCACAAGGCAATAAACAACCTTTTAATTAATACTGCTAAATACTGTAACTCTGAGGGAATAGAAGGCTATTTTGTTTGCACGCAAGACACTGATGAGGAGCTAACCAAGCTTGGGATTGGCGTATGTAAAAATGGCGACATTGCAGACCACTTAAAGCAAAGCTCCGTAATTGGAACAACCGTCTGGGGCTTTGCGAGAAGTGAGTTAGAAAATGCTTTTGATTATCTTTTTATAGATGAAGCTGGTCAGGTCAGCGTTGCTAACTTAATTGCAATGAGTCGTTCTGCTAAAAATATCATTTTGATGGGTGATCAAATGCAACTTGGACAACCATCTCAAGGAAGTCATCCAGGAGATAGCGGTTTATCAACACTAGAATACTTGCTACATGATACCCCTACTATAGATCAATCAATTGGAGTATTTCTTAAAACAACATATCGCATGCACTCTTATGTTAACAGCTTTATAAGCAGCGCAATTTACGAAGGAAAGCTCGAATCTGCATCGGATAATGATATACAGTGCATTAAAGTACCGATTGGATATCAAGGTGTACTAGATAAGGAAGCTGGTACTGTTCCAGTATCTGTTTGCCACGAAGGAAATACTCAGGCAAGCCAGGAGGAGGTTGATAAGATTGCTTTACTAGCCAAGGAATTAATAGGTCGTATTTTTATTTCAAAAGAAGGGGTAGGGCGTTTAATAGATTGGAGCGATATATTATTTATTGCCCCATATAATCATCAAGTAAGCAAACTAAAATCCGCTTTAGGAGATAAGGCTAGGGTTGGAAGCGTTGACAAATTCCAGGGTCAAGAAGCTCCTATTGTGTTTTTAAGTATGTGTAGCAGTAATGCTAATGAATCAGCAAGAGGAATGGACTTCTTGTTTAACAAAAACCGTATTAATGTAGCTGTTTCGCGGTCACAATGCTTGGCAATTATTGTGTATAGCAAGACATTATTAGAAACTTCAGCTAGCAATCTCAAGCAGCTTGAAATGGTGAATTTGTTTTGTAAGTTAGTGGGGCAGGGGAAATAGCAAATATAATTGTATAGAAACTTGTATATTAGTAAGCCTAAAGTTTCTACTTCCTCTTGAGTCTTATATTATCTAAGATGTTGTAAGAATCTCCTTATGAGACATATTATAAGACGCAGTAAACCATATGTCTTGTAAATTATACTTTTTGAGACTCAGGTTTTGCTCTGGGCGCATAGCAAATATGAATTGACAACCAATAGCTGCAAAACTATTACCAATCTATTGCATCATCAAGACAGCACTTTTTATATTTTCTTCCAGAACCACATGGGCATATATCATTACGACCCAGCTTTTTCTTTTTAGCTGGGGGTGGTTTGTTGCTCTCATTAAAGAGCTTAAGCTGCGGATATCTTTCTAATATATAATTGCGTTTTGGCGTTTCTCTCTTATCCCTTAGACCAAGTTTTATCTCAACATCCTCCAGATCGCCAACCATGGTCAAATCCACAATATCGGCGTTAAAAGCTTTTCTTATGGAGTCTATCTTCGATCCTTGCCTGTCTAAATCCAACATAGCTGCAATTATATATCCATTAAAATCCCGCTGCTCAGCGTCTGATTCATCTAGACAATGCGTTAATATGTCTAAGCACTCACTAGTGCAAGGCTCAAAATATTCACCAGTAAGCTCGATGACTCTGAGGGAGAGTGTTCTTGAATTTATACTTTTTGATTTATCATGTAGAAGATTGGATAATATCTTAAGATGCTTCCCTTTAGACAATCTAGCAACAACTTCAGGTAGTTCGATATCTAAGTAATCAGAATAATCATCCTCGGGATATTTATTGAAGGTATATATAAGAGGCTCTACTGCCTCACTTGCATCTAATTCACATAATATTCTCCATGCATGAATAGAAATCCAGTACTCCTCCTCAAGCTCGGAATAATATAAATTCATATCACAAGCAAGATCTATTAGCTCGTCTATTTCCTCCTTATTAACAGCAAAGTTGTTATACATAGGACTCTCTGGTCTCCACATCCTAAGATCATCGGGCATTAAAAGGATTGATAGCTTGTTGTATAGCGGGCTTTTGTCGATCTTTATTTCTTCGGTCATAATATTTTAAATATTGAATTCTTGTTCTGTTTGTTTTTTCTTTTATGGGGTTGCATGAGATGCCTAATTAGAGAAGCTTTGTATCTTATGTATACTCCCCTGGTTCATCATATTTTTCCACCCACATCCTTAAACTTTTCAACAAGCTGCGATATCTTTTCGAGGACGCCCTGTTTCTTAGTGCGATACTCAGGCTTTAACGGGCTTATCTTGGGAAGGATTGAGTTTAGCTCCATGCCGTTACCGCTAGCGAACTTATTCTTAATTGAAGTTGCTATATAACGTTTTGCGTCTTCTGGATTCAGATTTTCTGTATTAATAAGCTCCTCTACCTCAATGCTTTGCTCTTTTTGTGCAAAATCGAAGAAAGCGCCAATGATACCAGCCTTATCATTGAGCTTATCAAGGTTAGTTTGATTGATAAAGTCAACAAGCAAGGTTTCTTTGGTGCGATGTCCTACGCTGGCTCTAATCATACTACGTACGCTTTCAAGAAGAGCAGTTTTGTCTTTTATTTTCTTACTATTTTCAAAAATCTGTTCTAGAATGTAGTCAAGATTGATCTCTTGGGACTTTAGAAGATCTACTTCAAACACCACATCATCCCAGTCTATAGATGATTCTTCTTTTTCGTTGGCATTCTTTTCGCGTCTCAACCAATCACGTATGTCGTTATAGGTAGAGCGATAATCCTGAATTTTGCGCTCAGCTGGTATCTTGACTGACTTTAGTGCTGCAAAATCTGCTTCACTTAAATGATGTTCTATCTTAAATACTTTCACAGCTTCTTCATCATTGACATCAATATCTTGTAAAGCCTGTAGAGTTACAAACTCATCATAGTTTTGTAGTATATTCTCAACCCGCAGATATTCACCAAATAATTTCGCAAAAGCTTTTTTATCCGACTCCTTTATAATCTCATTAGGACTTGAAAAACGCTTATCTAGCTCCTTAGATATATCTATAAAACCTCGCCTCGCTTTTCCTGTATTGGCATCTCTAAAGCCTTCCATGTATTCCTTGTAGCTCTTTTCTAGTACAACATTTTTCGTGTTCTCGTCACCGAACAGGGTAATAGCTTCTTTGGTAGCTTTTTCCAAATCTCGGAATGTAACAATGTTGCCAAATGTTTTAGTGGCATTATGAATACGGTTTGTGCGTGAATAAGCCTGTATTAGACCGTGATAGCGTAGATTCTTATCAACAAATAGGGTATTGAGAGTTGGAGCGTCAAATCCCGTTAAGAACATACCTACCACGATAACCAAATCTATTTCTTTGGATTTGACGCGCTTTGCTAAATCGCGGTAGTAATTCTGAAACTCTCTAATGTCAAAGCTACTCTTTGTTTTAAAGAATCTATTGTAATCATTAATAGCAGAACTCAAGAATTCTTTTGCGCTGCTATTCATCGCAGAAACATCAAAGTTTTCATCTAAAATCTCACCAACCGAGTCTTGCTCTTCATTAGCTGCAAACGAGAAGATAGTGGCAATCTTAATTGGCTTGTCGCTATTTTTTTGTAGCTCATTGAGATTCTCGTAATACAATTTAGCGGCATCAATGCTGCTAACAGCAAACATAGCATTAAAACCCTCATTATTGCATTGCAAGCGATGGGTTTTGTGACGGTAGTTACTTAAGATATACTCTGATATTGTGCGGATACGGTCTGGATGCAAAAGTGCTTTTTTGTTTTCTAGCTCATTTAGCGTATCTAAATCTTGCTCTGTTTCAGTAGCCTTAAATTTAGGGCGCACATCGTTATAGTCAACCTTGAACTTTAGAACTTTTTCATCACGAATAGCATGGGTAATTACATAAGAGTGCAACTCCCGCCCAAATACGCTAGCGGTTGTATCTGCACCTGATGCATTTTGTGGAAAGATTGGCGTGCCTGTAAAACCAAACTGGTAATGGCGTTTAAACTTCTTCTTAAGGTTTTTCTGCGCTTCGCCAAATTGACTACGGTGACATTCATCGAAAATAAAAACTACTTGCTTGTTATATACAGGAAGATCAGTTTCGGATTTAATCAGGTTATTGAGTTTTTGAATAGTGGTAACAATAATCTTATTATCATCTTTACTGAGGTTGCGTTTTAGCTCTGCTGTACTATTTGACCCATTTACGCTATCTGGTGAATATTTTTGATATTCCTTCATGGTCTGGTAATCAAGGTCTTTGCGATCCACTACAAAAAAGACTTTATCGATAAAATCAAGCTCAGTAGCCATGCGGGCTGCTTTAAAGCTGGTCAATGTTTTACCAGAGCCAGTTGTATGCCAGATATAACCACCACTTTCTGACTTACTCCAGCTTTTTGCGGAATGCGAACTATTGATCTTCCATAAAACACGC
>JAOMYS010000032.1 GCA_028372485.1 Rickettsiaceae bacterium
AACTCATAACATAATAGACAGTAGAAAAACCTTCTTATTTATTGTATATTAAATCGATAATCGTTATTTAATAGACAGTTTTGTCTACTAATCGATTTAATATACATAAACAAAAGATACAAAGGGTGAAATGAGATTATTCGGTTATGGAAGAGTTTCAACGTCGGAACAATCACTAGAAATTCAAATATCTGCTCTAAAAAAAGCTGGAGTAAAACAATCAAGAATTTTTACCGATAAACTGTCTGGTAATAATATTAATAGAAATGGTTTGAGTACGTTGCTCGTTAAGGTAGAGGAGGGTGACTCAGTCATCGTCACAAAATTAGACAGGCTTGGCAGAGATACAGCAGATATGATAAATCTTATCAACCAATTTGATCAAATGAAGGTAGGAGTGCGCTTCTTAGATGATGGAATAAGCACTGAGGGTAATTCTGGTAGAATGGTAATTACTATCCTATCTGCCGTGGCAGAAGCGGAAAGACGTAGAATACTAGAGAGAACCAACGAAGGCAGGCTATTAGCTCAATCTAAAGGTGTTAAATTTGGGCGCAAGCGTAAGATAGACAGATATAAACTCTTGGGACTTAAAGCAAAGGGTGAAAAGGTTACAGCGCTTGCTAAAGAAATGAATATTAGTCGTGCATCAGTCTATAAGATCTTAAAAGAAGAGGGTTAAAGAAGCAATGCACTCCCTAAATTCCAAATAATCGTTTTTACAAATAACATAGGAAAAAATGACAAAACAACGTTGCGCATGGCTTAATTATGGTAAAGCCCCTAGTGAGCTTTATATCCAATATCATGATGAAGAATGGGGTGTTGCAATTCATGACGATAGATTATTATTTGAGTTTCTAATTTTAGAAGGTGCGCAAGCTGGCTTGAGCTGGATCACTATTCTAAATAAACGAGATAATTACAGAAAAGCCTATGATAATTTTGATCCTATCAAGATATCAAAATACAGCGATGAAAAACAACTTGAGTTGTTACGAAATACAGGCATTGTGCGTAACAAATTAAAAATCAATGCATCCATTATAAATGCCAAGGCATTTCTAGAAGTGCAAAACGAGTTTGGTAGCTTTAACAAATACATATGGAGCTTTACTGATCATAAGATTATTCATAATCAATGGAAGTCATTAAAAGATATACCAGTTACCACCAAAGAATCAGATGTCATAAGTAAAGATTTAAAGAAACGAGGCTTTAAATTTGTTGGTTCTACGATCTGTTATGCTTTTATGCAGGCAGTTGGTATGGTAAATGACCACAGCGTTGATTGCTTTAGGTGTGCGGAGATTGGGTAATGATTACATTGCCCTAAAATTAAGAGTGTAGTTAATTATATGAATTTATACGAGAAGATAAGAGATGATTACGATTATATCACCAGCTAAAACAATGAACTTTAATGCTATCGTCTCAAGCGTTAACATTTCAACTGCTCCCATTTTTAAAAACGAGGTAGGCGAGCTAATCAACATTTGCAAGAATTTAGAGCATAAGGATATTAAGCAATTAATGTCAGTGAGTGATAAACTCGTAGGTATGAACCACGACAGATTTCAGAAATTCTTTGATACAAAAACTCCTCAGAAACAAGCTCTTTTTGCATATAACGGAGATGTATATAATGGTATCAAAACCCAAAGCTTTACAAAAGAGGATGCTGCGTTTGCGCAAAACTCCATTAGGATTATCTCTGGACTGTATGGAGTTCTAAGACCCATGGATTTAATCCGCCCTTATAGGTTAGAAATGAGTATAAATCTTAAAAATACCCTAGGTAAAAATCTATACTCCTTCTGGAAGGGTAAAATAACACAATACTTTAACGAGGAGTTAAAAACACACACTAGCCAAACCATAGTAAACCTTGCTTCCAAAGAGTATTCGAGCGTAATTGATAGGCGTGATTTTTTAGGTCAAATTATAGACGTAGTATTCAAAGAAAAAAGAAATGGAGAGATGAGGGTTGTTCCAATAAATTCCAAAAGAGCAAGGGGAGTTATGGCGAATTTTATTATTAAGGAAAAAGTTGATAATGCAGGGTTGTTGAAAGATTACCAAGAAGATGGATATAAGTTTGATAAAATATCCTCATCAGATAGTGAGTTCTTTTTTGTAAAATCCTTATAGACCATTTGTTTGCTGGGTTATATACTCAAGACAAAGAACAAGAATTTAAAATATATGGATTCCTTATATGGAAGTACTACACGGTATATACGATTTATCTCATCACAAAATTTGTCTTTGGCAAGAAGCGAAAAAGAAATTATCAAAACCAGAACAATTGATACTAAAAGGGAAGGGTGGAACAGCGCAACTAATGCTGCCTACTCATAATTCTCTACCCGTCTCATCGCCATTAATGACAAGGGAATATAATATTGAAGTGCCAAGTGAAATTAATCTCCAGAGCCATAATGTAAAATGCTTGTATGTTGATGTGGTAGATATTAAAAAACTAGAATCAACTGAGAAATTAGTTTTTGCTCAAGACTTATTATTTTGGACAAGAATGTTAGATTTTGTATCGGAGATACTAGAATATCATTTATACATCCCTAGCATTCAGGGTGATAACACAACTACTTGGACTACATATCATCCAGATATAGAGCAATTATCGCTGCAAATGCCCGATATATGCTCTTACATCAGTGGAAATTACTATGATAAAGCGCAGATATTGCAGCATTTCTTTGATTATACCGTTACATACGTCGCCAAGCGCACCCCTTTATCTCAAGTCCAGGAAAAGAATATTGCTAGCACTTTGTTAGAGAAATTCTTTAGCGGTAGTAAAAATAAAATCACCAAGAGTGAAAAAAGCAACTGGCTCATTTGGAAATCTGCACTTGATAAATCAAAGCATGATATTTGTATTAAAATAGATGCCCCTGAACATAAAAATGACAATTGGCTAATAACGGTTTTAGCAAAAGACGAGGATGATCAATCTAAGCAAACCCCGATACACGGTAATTGGCAAAATCATATCAACGACCTTGGTCTAGCTATGCGTATATATCCAAACCTTGAAAACGCATTTGATCAAGATAAGATTGTGCCATTTGAATTATCGCAACTAGAGGCAAAAGAGTTTCTTTCGGAAACAGCTTGGTTTTTACAGCAATCAGGTTTTCCAGTAATTATACCTTCTTGGTATACACCTAAAGGGCATAATAGTGCTAAATTAAAACTAAAGCGCAAAAACTCCCTTGGATCATCGCAAAATGAAAATAGTTATTTCACAGCAGAAGGATTAATGTCATTTAAATATGCATTATCACTAAACGGAGAAGAGTTGAGTGTAAAGGAATGGCGGGAATTAATTGAGAACAAAGAAGAGTTAGTACAATTTAGGGGAGAGTGGGTGCAGCTCGATCTAGAAAATATGTCTAAGATACTTGATTTTTGGAATAGCAATCAAGCAGAAGATATGAATATTTTTGGATTACTTGATAAAGCATCTAATCCTGATATTGAGTTAGATGGTGATACCGATGAATTTGTGATGTCCTTATATGGTAAACAAAACCTAGAGATCGAAGAAACCCCTGAAAGCTTTGTCGGTACTCTGAGACCTTATCAGAAACTTGGATTTTCTTGGATGAGATATATGGAAAAACTGGGTTTAAATCCATGCTTAGCCGATGATATGGGTCTTGGTAAAACCATTCAGATAATAGCCTTAATAGCAGGTAGTATTAGTGGCAAGAATCTCTTGGTAGTACCAACATCAGTAATTGGTAACTGGGAAAGAGAATTTGCAAAGTTTGCACCAAGCATCAAGGTAAAGACATACCATTCAAAAGACAAGGATAATAGTATATTTGAAAAGTCTGATGTAGTGGTGTTAACTACATTTAACATAATGCGCAAACACTATAAGTTATTTGATAAAACAAAATGGCATAGGATTATAATTGATGAGGCTCAAAACATCAAAAACCCCAAGGCAAAACAAAGTAAAGCCTTGTTTGCATTAAACTCTAAATATCAAATAGCACTGACTGGTACACCTATAGAAAATAGCGTTGTTGATCTATGGTCAATATTCAACTTTTTAAATAGAGATTATCTAGGAGATGTTAAAAGATTTAAAAAAGCATTCCACAATAATCCAAATAATAGACCACAGCTGAAACGTTTAGTTGAGCCTTTTCTATTACGTAGATTAAAGACGGATAAATCAATTATCACGGAGCTACCAAATAAAATAGAACAAAATATATATTGCCAGCTTACAAAAGAACAGGCTTCTCTATATCAAGCTGTAGTAAACCAATTAGCTGCAGATATGAAAAAAGAAGAGTTAAAAAGCTCAGCTATGCTCTCTAGCCTTACAAGGCTAAAACAAATATGTAACCATCCAGCTCAGTATTTACAAGATAACAGTGAGTTTGCAGAAAAGCGCTCTTTGAAACTCCAGAGATTGATGTCAATTGTTGATGAAGCGATAGAAAATGAAGAAAGTGTTTTAATATTCTCCCAGTATAAGGAGATATGCGTTGCAATAAATAAAATGCTAGCAACAAAGTATAATGTATATTTGTTACATGGTGGTACTAGTAGGTCTGCAAGAGATAGTATGATAGCTGAATTTCAAGATAGCGGTACTCCGCCTTCAATATTTACTCTTTCATTAAAAGCAGGTGGCGTTGGTATTACATTAACAAAAGCAAGTCAAGTGATTCACTTTGATCGTTGGTGGAATCCAGCAGTGGAAAACCAAGCTACAGATAGAGCCTTTCGTATAGGGCAACAAAAGAAAGTTCTGGTGCATAAATTTATTACTCAGGGTACTTTAGAAGAAAAAATAGATCAGATGATAGCTGATAAATCCTCGTTATCTGAATCGATATTAAGCGATGATTCATCTTGGCTCAAAGGTCTAAATACTCAGTCCTTTATGGACTTAGTTAAATTAAGAGAGGAGGCTTTGTCAGGTGAATAAAACATGGTGGGGAGAAGAGTTCCTTGAGGCATTGAAATCATTTACAGAAGAGGGGAGATTAAGTCGTGGCAGTGCTTATCGCACTCCAAGGAGACTATCTGAATACAAACAAAAACAAAACGTCGTCTCGGCAACGATGATGGGTAATATGAATCCATATTTTGGTGTATATAAAACTCCATATTATAAAACAAAGATTGTATTTACTAAAATCAGCAACCCAGAATCTATAGTAAATAATATTGAAAATGATCCACTGCTTCTTGCTAAATTAATAACCAGAGAATTACCATCTAGTATTTCATTTATATTGCCTCAGAGTAAAAAGGACATAGAAACCTCTTGCTCCTGCCCAGATTGGGAGAATCCATGCAAGCATGTAGCTGGATTATATTTAAAAATAGCAGAGATGATTGATCATAACCCATTATTGCTTTTTGACTTAAGAGGAATTAGTGAAACTCTAATATCTGATAAAATAAAAAAACATATAAATGTTATGCATGAAAAAACAGATAACACAATCATGCCAATAACCCCAATCAAAGATACAGAAACAGAGGAAGTAAATATAAAATCTTTCTGGGGCAGTCCCAACAAAAAGCTTAAAACCAGTTTATCAGTGAAAATACCCTCTGTCTTGGTGAGAAAAGCGGGTGTTAATCCTCCATTCTGGTACAAGAGAAAATCATTTCTAGATTGTATGAATAATATTTATAAAAACGTAAATCGTTCATGGAGTAGAATGTTGAAGTAAAAACTAAGCAACTGCTTAAGCGAGCTATATTGCAAAACTAGACAAAAAGGTTGTCCAAATTACAGGTATGCCTAAATGCGTCTCAATATTACTTTTTGGCATAGTATAGTGGGGTGGGACGTCCAAAAACACTCGCTTCTAAACGCTCCACAGAGATTAAGTGAAAAGTTATCAAGTAGCCATCATTGGTGCAAGAGCAGTATTTTTATTTTTAAGCAATAATGCACCAGACTCTATCATCACTGGGAGTATTTTGTTGATCTCAGTGATCAATTCACTCTCTCTGACCTTATGCCCCATATCTTTTTCTATTCCTTGAAAAATCTCTTTCAAGCTTTTACTGTCACCAATCATATGACGAAATAGATGCTCTGTATATTCAGATACTGGTATGTTAAGACTCACCTCACCAAGAAAATCTGATTTCCACGAGAACTTCATAGTACCACCAATAAGATGTTTATTGATCTTCAAGTAATCCGATACCTGTTTTGGAATATTACTGATAGTGTAAACGTAAGGTACATTGTCAAGATTAGTTAATTTTGCTATCGGATCTTTCTTTTTAGATGCATAAAATTGATGCTTAATAATTGAACCGCAAATAATCTCTGCCATTTCTTCCTGACGCGCTTTAGGCATTTTCTTCAAGCGTGCCAGCAAATCTGGATTTGTGATGTAGCTATCTAGTTTTAGCATCACCCTACTATGCGCACTATTATGCTCTACAAAATTCAAACCTGCTTTTTTAACAAAATCATATAGTTCAGGGATATCATAACAACGATCTTGCTTATGCAGGAACATGTCATACATGCCAATATCACCAAAATGTTTATGATCTGCAAGCAAGTCTTCACCCCTGAGATACCAGTTAGTCTTAGGCAATGCATTTACTACATCCCAAGCATTTTTTACTTCTTCTTGACGCGAAGTAATTCCCTCATTCGCCATAGGAAGCATCCCCTATTTTAATTTACATAAGTAAAATATTGTGTTAACATCATTCTATTAGCAATTAGTAGAAGTGTTTTAAATGAAAAAAGTTGTGAGATTTATAGCTCAATATATTGACAGTGACAGCGGAGATTTAATAGAAGAGTCCATTATAAAGGAAGAGTTTCTGAGCAAGGCTGATACTCTAAAGGGATTAGGATATACTCACATTGAGCAAATCGATTTTCTACAAAAAATTCAAGATTTTAAAATTAAACACCAAATTATCTTAAACGCTATAAATACTTGCCCAACATGCGCGTGTAAGACAAAAAAAGTAGGAGTCTTTAAGTCCAAGTTTCATGCCGTATTAACCGATCATAGAGTGGGCGTACAAAGGACGCATTGTAATTGTGGATGGTATAGCCCAACTAGTGTAGAAGGCGTGTTTGGTAGTAATATTCATCCAGATTTATTAAAAAAACAAGCTCTACAAGGCAGCAAAGAGAGTTATCAAAAATCTTCACTTTCATTAAATGCAGAAAGCGCAAATCAACGTCCTGTAAATGGACATTCACAAATTTCTAGGGTAGTGAAGTTGGTAGGAGAAAAATTAGAACAAGTGAAAATAGCTATTAAGCCGATAAATAAAGCTTCAACCTCAGAACTTGTAGCTAATATAGACGGCGGTCACATTAAGGCACGTGGTAATAATAGATCTTTTGAAGCTATGATTGCTACCATACATAAACCTGGAAACCTCAAAATAGTTGATAAAAATCATAATGCTCTGGAAGCTAAAACTATAGTAGCTTCTGCAAAAAGTGATGAACAGATTACTATGAAAGCATTGTTTAAAAATGCCTGTATTACGGAAGGTATGGGAAAAGATACAGAAGTTATATGTTTAGCTGATGGAGCTGATAACTGTAAATCTATTGCATATTCGATTGCCGAAGATTGCAAAAAGATGACTTATATTTTGGACTGGTTTCATATTGCTATGAAATTTCAAAATATCTCGATACCGGACATAGGTAAGCAATTATTACAAAGCACGAAATGGAATCTTTGGCATGGTAATTGTGATAAGGCGTTGGAGCGTCTAAAAGAACTTATGGAATTAAAAACAATAACGGCGGATAAGTCGCTTACTATGAAGCTTAGTAGGCTTTCAACATATATTTCCAATAATAACGGGGGTATAGTAAATTATGAAGAAAGAAAAAATAATGGTTTAGTGTTTACAAGTAATTTGGCAGAGTCTACAGTGAATACACTGATAAATGAGCGTCAAAAAGGAAAACAAAAAATGTTATGGGGGAGAGAGGGGGCTCATAATGTTTTACAAATTAGAGCGGCTCAACGTAGCAAATCATGGGGTAAAGATTGGAAAAGCGTAGAAGACATGGTTTATAAACTAGCCGCATAAGTCAAGGTGGGGGATGCTTCCTGTAGGCCATATTTGGAATTGCTGGCAACAGCGCCAAAAAAGCACTAGGAACAAATTAATACAGTAGTATTTATACTTAGTTTATTTATCATCTTCTAATTAATTGTTGCACAACGTACAATTGCTTCTATAAGTATTTTTTATATTGGTGATTTAATATGATAAAAAGAAATAAGCTAAAAGTATTTGCTATAATACCGATTATTATACTGAGTAGCTCTTCGGCTAGTGCAAGTTGGTTACCGGGTTGGTCTAAGGGTGGGGCAACCGCGCCAGCCGATGCCTTGTTTTCTAATAGCGTAGACAGAAGATTAGAGGACCAAACCCCGAAGCTTCTGGAAAAGGTAAAGCAATTGGTTCATCAAAGTACTATTCATCAAAATGATAATAATCAAAAGAATATTCATCGACATTCTGGTTCACTATCTTGGGAATCTACCTACTCCTCGGGCACTCCCCCTGAGGGGAGTAAAATGCAAGAGGCGTCTGGTGTATCTTCAGCTAACGATCTTGGTTATATGACCGTTTCAGCTGGTGGTGATAATAAATCAGATTACACAATATGGCTAAGAGGTATTATGAGTAGTATGAAACACGAAGCTAGTGATACACACATCTCTGATAAATATAGCGTAAAAAGCAGAGGGGTGTATCTCGGTTTGAGTAAAACTATGAATGACGGGAATCTAATAGGCGCTTCTTATCACTATATTATCGGTGATAAACGTTCTCCTGGTCTTAAGCACAATAATAAAGATCATAGTTTTGTCTTAAATGGTAATTTCTATTTAACAGATAAATTATATTTGATGGGTATAGGTATGTATACTGGATCAAAAATTACCGGAGATGATTTGGGTACTAGTGGTATAGAAATGAATATATATAGTACTGTGGGGAAACTAGGGTACAATATTAATTTAGGCAATGATTTCTCATTGACGCCTAGACTGGGCGTGAAATACACCCGTGTTAGTAGAGCAACGCATACCAACGCATTAAAAACAAAATTTAAATCCTTAACGTCTTCGAAAGTAGATATGATTGCGAGTACCACGCTACAAAAGACTTATACATATGATGATTTTCAAGTATTAGGTCAATTTTTTGCTGATGTGCATAGAACGGTATCAAGTCGTAGTGATGAAATACAGTTTACTATAGTGGAGATTGCTGAGGAAATCACATTACCAATGTCTCTTGCAAAAAGTACGCATTATAGCTTAGGTGCTAAAACTGTAGCAAAAATTGATAATTTTTGTATATCTGCGTCTTATGCATACTCTTTTGCTCATAAAGAATCAGGCCATACTGGCTCTTTAGGCGCTTATATAGAGTTTTAATCGGCTCTTCTGCAT
>JAOMYS010000033.1 GCA_028372485.1 Rickettsiaceae bacterium
TGCTTTTGCATTTTTGCTAAGGTATCTTGTTTTCTCTGTGTAATTGTCGGGTTTGTTTGCACGCTCTAACTTATCCCATGATATATAGCTTTTTCTGTAGGATGAGCCGGGGGCTTTTGTGTTTAGCGAAGAAGCTGAATATCCATCTGGTTCAACCCTAGAGCTAATGTTTGTTGTAGAAAAGTTACAGTTAGTAGAATCACTTTGTGATATTGCGGTGGTAGTAGTCATTAAGTACCTCGTTTGCGAGGCTAAGAACTAAAAATACTTGATTTTACCAAGAAAAAAACATAACATTATGTTACAAGAAAACGCTTGCCGGCTAAATTCTTATTTAAAGAAGGATAATGTATTATACATTTATGGTGTTAGGTATCTTCGGATCTTAGCACCTCTTTTTTTGCTTATAGAACAACTATATAGAAGTTTTAGCACCTTAAAAAACTATTGTCAACTAAAGTTTCGAAAAGGACACTAAAAAAGGGGCTGGAAATTCAAGCCCCTCTTTTTTAAACAAACTCAACAGGCCTGCTGTAATTTTTAGATTGCTCTGTGTAAAGAAAAATTGATTGCTCTCGCTCTCAGATTTTTTTATCAAGGATGGAGAGGTGGACAATACTTTAGCCAAATCATCCTGAGTTTTTTTTAGAATGACCCTGGATACCCTAAGCTGAAATCTTGTTATAAAGTCCTTACTTAACGACCCAGCGCTTTCATCATTGTTAGGACAGGAAAACTCTATACTGCAGTGACTAGGAAATGTTATTTTATTTTTTTTAAAGAATTCTAATAAAATTATATTTCTTCTTTCTGCCAACCGCATGTCTGATATGTTAATTTTGTTATGTTCCAATTTACTAACGGTGGTTCTACTAGCCTGGATTAATAGACCTATATCTCTTACGCCTAGGTTTAAAGCGCTACGTGCGGCTTTTAACTGCGTGTGACTAAGATACATTGTACACACCCACCTTATAACTTAGATTCAAACTCGGAGTACTCTATAGAACGAAACTCAGAACTATCTTTTATTTCTTTAAGACCCAAAAATATCAAATAATTCAAAATAGTTAAGTCACTGCCTTTACAGACCCTCTTAATCTCTGCGTTTAATGGCTCTAACAAAGAAAAATTCTTTGCTATATAAGCACAATTCTTGCGATCCAGTCTGCCATTAACGAACAACAGAGGGTTGGGCTGATTGCTTTCTCCGGGGTGAGAGGTAATACCAAGCTCGTTTTCTACTTTTTTTAGTTTACTGGCTATAGTGCCAGTAGAAACAGATCCTCTATTTTTCATTATCAACTCCTTGAGTAATGTATGTTACAATAAATACTGTGGTTGTATAGGTATGTACGGTACTGTACAAAGTTGTACAACACAATACCTACCAACCTATGTTAAATTTGATAACTTATCTAACAACTCAATAACTAAGTTTTTGTACTGCAGGTGATTCTTGCACTCCCCTTTGTAACCACCTACCCACTGACCAAACTTCTGACACTCTATCATATCTACGCTATTAGTAATACTGGTGTTGAAGTAACTACCTGTTTCTGCTAGCTCAGACAAAAGCTCCTTTGTCGATAAAGTATTCTTAGTTACTCTAGAGGCTAAAAAGCTATAAGGCTTATTTGCCATCATAGCCGACGATGCAGCTTGATTTAAGGCGTTTTTATCTAGCTCAGAAACGGAGCAGGGGATTATAACAAAATCAGATAATATAGTCGCTTTTAACGAGGCTGCTTGCATATTAGGAGGTGTATCAATAATGATAAAATCATAGTCCTTTCTTAGTTTGTCTAGCCTTGGTTTTGGGTTTTCATCGTTTAACGGCACTACAGAGTTATTTAGCGTATTACCAAGGTCTGACCAGAACAAAGAGTCTGGCTTGTCTTTGTCCATGTCGCATAAAATTGCTTTATGCCCTCCCTCTATCAAAGCTCCTAATAAATTAATACTAGTGGTTGTTTTTGTAGCCCCTCCTTTTGTTTGGGTAACAGATATAATATACGCCATGATAATAGCTATAATTTGTTAGTATAAGGAGTATAATACTGTTGCATACAAAGAAAGGCAAGTTCTTATTAACCAATAGAGAGCTTGTGATCATAATATGTAACAGTATTGTACTGTACAACATTGTACAGAATTATTCTAAGTTAGGTGCATCATGAGAGCGTTAATATAGTTGACTATTAATATTTTTCTGAGTACCATAAGAGGATAGTTAAAAATGATGGTACATGAATATGTCTTTAAGACAAAGAATAATAAGCGAAATTTACGATGAACAAGATAATAAAGTTGTGGATAGACAAATTATAGAAGATAAAAAAATAGAAACTCCCAGAGAAATAGATAATATAGGATATAACCATGGCGAACAAATTGCTGTATTACAAGAAATACAAGATATTTTTCTATTAAATCAATCTAAATTACTAAGTCCGGATAGTTGCCCACAATGTGGATCAAACGTGGCAAAGGGTGGATATACACCATCTGATTTTCACTCAATATATACAGATCATAAGCTACAAGTTCCAAGGGTTTCTTGTTGTAACAGGGAATGTTCAACTGGAAAAATTACTACAAGCATCTATTCTTTATTTGGAAGTAATATGCATCCTGATTTAGTGAAGAAACAAACTGAGATAGCATCTGAACAATCCTATCTAAAAGCACAAGCTGCTCTAGCTAGAGATAATGGCAGATGTAGGAGTATTAACAATCCAATAACTATCAAGAAGACAACTGACAAAGTAGGAAAAATATTGAGTGAACTGCATCAAGAAGTACCAGATATTAAAGATACCGTTAATGCAGAACATTTGATAGTTCAAGTTGATGGTGGGTATATTAAATCATATAACAAAAATCATCAATCCTTTGAAGCTTTAGTAAGCAACATATACGAGCCCGAGGACCATACACTAGGCGGTATAAGTAAAAATGGTATAAGAAAGTCTGGGAGTATAGCAAACAAGCTATATTCAGCGAGCACTTTAAAAGATAGAGGTAAAACAATCAGAGCTATGGCTATTGCGGCAGCTTTGAGACAAGGAATGAGCAAGAATACAAAAATTACTGGTTTATCTGATGGAGCTAGTAATTGCTGGAGTGTAATAAAGACATTGGAGAAGCATAGTTCGTCGGTTGAGTGTATATTAGACTGGCAGCATATAAAGATGAAGTTTGATCAATTAATAAATCGGCTAGAAGATCCTTATGCAGGGGAAGCTGATTCACTAAAATGGAAAGTGTGGCATGGTAAATCAACGCAAGCCATAGATAGACTGGGAAAACTGTATTTAGAATTACTTGGTACAGATTATGCGGATAAAGCTCATGATTTATTGAAGTATTTATCTAACAACATAGATTATCTAGTTAATTTTCAATTGAAAAAGGATAGGATGTTACCTTATACAAGTAGCGTGACCGAGGGTACTATAGAAACATTAGTAAACACTAGGCATAAGAAAAAACATAAAGCTCAATGGAGTAGAGAAGGAGCTCATAATATTTTGCAAATCAGATCTTCTCGCGCTAGTAATAAATGGGATCAAGAGTGGAAACAAGCCAAACAAAAGTTTTATATCCCTAAGGCTAAAGCGGCTTAAACAACAAATATATTAACGCTTTCGCAATCCTTCCATACAACCTAGGAGCAAGCGATTTAGCTGCATCATAGAGTGCAGGGAAATTGACGCTTACCGAAGATCACTTAAAATGGCTCAGAATAGAGACTAATACTTTGAAGAAAATGCGGGCTGAGGGCGTCGCAGAAGGAGAAGCTAGAGGAAAAGCTGAAAGAGATATTGAAATCGCAAAAAACCTACTCATTCAAAATATTCCGCTTGATACTATCTCGAAAGCTACTGGTCTTTCTATTCCTGATGTACAAAAAATACAAGGCAAATAATTGGTAAAACAACGCCTTTTTTCGCTATATATAAAATATGCAACTAGGAAGAGAGGGGGGGTGATCAGAAGCGTGCCCTTGTTCAATCCTCCTGTGTGTAATTAGGCTCAGGAGGACAAGGAATAAAATTATAGAATTTTTGTGTTTTCCATAATTATACCCAGAAAAGAAAGAAATCAATAAAAACTTCCCTATCTGAATATTTTGTATCAAAAGTTTTAACGCTTTTAATGTATCTCTAAGATGGCAATTATAAATTACTTATTATTTACCATCTCTTTATTATATATATGTTCAAAGCGGCGTTTCAAGAGCTTATATTTTGAGCTTGATGTGATGCTTTGTACATAGATAACATATATTCTGTTAGTTAACGAAGGGATGATAAGCACCCCTTCGTACAATAATTTACTAGAAATTCACACGTAGCTTGAAGTTACCTTGGTGACCTAAGCGCTTATCAGAGATTTGCGCATCATAGCCAAGATTATACTCCCAGAAGTCATATTCTGCGCGTACACCTACACCTATGCCATAAGTAGCTCTAGCAGGCTTGTTATCAACTGCACTCAACTCACCAGCACCGTCCAACTTAACTGTTTGCTTCTGAGCATTACCAAGAGTATCGTAATTCACAGATGCATGGAAATCAGGTGTTACAGGTATACCATTCAAGTCCAAATTTGGAACATAGAATTTGACACTAGCAAGAGCTTCCAGCTTGTCATAATCTTTTTGAGCAACATCTAAATTCTGACCATTAGTAGAGCCAGTCTCTTTATACCCTGAACTATTAACTTTAGTATAACGCAAGCCACCAGTTGGAGAAACAACTACTCCACCCATATCTTGGGTATAAGTTCCAAGGAACTCACCATTAAACGATAGAGCTTTATAATTACTAGTAACAGATTCAAGAGTTAGACCAACAGATTTCTTCAGATCATTCTTCACTGTACTTGAAGCGCCTGTAAGAGCACCACTTAAAGTCCAATAATCAGTGATTTGCTTCATACCGTAAGCAGAGAATGTATAAGATTCAACTTCAGTCTTATCACCAGATTTATCATCACTCTTATACTTCACTTTTGTATTAGACAGAGTAAACGCACCACCAAGAACCATATCATTTGTCAGCTTAGTATCAAAACCGATAGATGCACCAATTAGCTCATCTTTATAACCAGACACACCGCTTCTATATTTTTGCTCTGAGAAACCGAAGAATGGACGTCCCCATGCTCCATATTTATAATCCTCATCACCAGCAGCAGCAGCACTTACACCAGAAAGAAGATGTTTAAGTGCATCTGAAGTTGCAGCATCAGTAACTTTAGCAACAACTTGTGTGTTCACATTCTGATTTTCCAACGCTGTGAAGGCTCTCTTAATTTGCTCATCTTTACCTTGATCAACCCAAACACCTAACTGATCAACAAGATCAGCAGAATCAGTCTTAGCAGGAGCGTTTGCCAGCTTCTCTGAGTTAGCGCTTGATACTTTATCTAAAGAATTAAGTTTCTGCAATGTCTCTTGCAATACATTCTTAGCATTATCAACCTGTTCTAACCTAATACCTGAAGCATCAGTAGTATCTACTGTCCACTTAGTGAAGGTATGCCTACCTTCTACATCAATACTCTTAGCAGCATTAGTTACAGTGTTGTTATCATCCTTAAGCAGTTGATAAGTACGCTTCGCTCCAGCAGTAGGTCTGCCATTATTAGCATCATCAACTACTATCTTGAAATTAGCATCTTTACAATCTACGCTGAATCCAGCATTAATAACTATTCCACCACCAGTAAATTGATTACTTTGATTCAAATTCTGAACAGTAGAATTAATTACAACATCACCAGTAACTTTAACTGCGCCCCCCGATGCACCAGAGAAAGTCATTGTATGTTCATGTAAATCAAAGGTAGTTGAAGTAGCATTAATAGCTGAACTATTTACAGTTATTCCTGACTGTAAATCTACAACACCTTTTTTCATGTTAACATTTACTGCATTAATATTGGCACTAAGCTTAGCTCTTTTTGCTAATTCATCTGCAAAAGTTACTTTTGAAATTTTTTGAGTGCTAGACTCACCAATATTTTGATTTACAGTCACATCACCTTCAAATGTTACGATACCACCATTACCAGGAGCATCAGATTTCACTACAGAATCAATTACAGCACCATTTAAGAAATTCGCTGTAGCATTAACTCCTCCAAGCATGAAACCATCACCGCCCTCACCAATCTTGATTGTACCACCTAGAGAAGCTACTTGATTGTCTAGAATAACTAGATCTTTCGCATAAGTACCAGATGTGATAGTTCCACTTTTTGCAAATGTGATACCTTCAATACCGGCTCCCCCAGAAGCGCCAGCACTATTAATAATAGCGCCTTCCTTATTCATATTAAGACTACCACCTGTGATATTAGCTCCAGCAGATTTTTTTGTTCCTATAGTAATGGTATTGCCGTCGCCAACTTTAAAGTTAAGTTGTTTAGAGGCTCCTTCCGCAGAAGCTTTTTCTAGAGTTATATCATTACCACCAAAGTCAATTGTATGAATGGCGTTTTCGTTTCCTATAAACTCAGCTTTACCAAAGGTATCAGCATCAGCATTAAATTTTACAGTTGTTGCTACAGCGCTAGAAAATTCTACCTTTGAACCCTGCCCAGCTGTAACTTTACCTGCAAAAGTAACATTCTTAGTTCCTGCAAATTCTATTTTGCCAAACGTATCAGTACCTACTTCACCTGTTATTGTAGAATTAGTATCATCATTTACAAATCTCAAAGTACCTCTGCCAGCACCCGCGGCATTTATAGCAAGCGCATCGATACTTGAACCAAGCTCAAGAACAGCAGTATCTGACTTTAATGTAATATTACCATCTACTCCCAAATGACCTTGGATTGTAACTTTGCTTGCCTTATGTTCAGTTCCAATATCTATTGATTTTAGACTCTTATCATTAATAGTATCACCAGCTATAATATTATTACCTGCTAGGTTCAAAATACCATGGCCATCATTATTATCACCTACCGTAGCAAAATATGCATTTACACCTTCATCAAGAGTCAGCTCATCACCCTCATTAGTGAATGTAAGAGATTCTAGTTTTTTATCTGGCGTACCAATGTTGAGAACTATACCACCTGAAGCAGAAATTGTAGCACTACCATTTGTTAATAATTTATTCTTTGAATCCACTTCTGTCTTAATTTCATCGAACTTATAAGTCTTGCTGGCGAGTTTCAAAGTTGCCTCGGAGTTATTAAAATGAACAGTCCCTATCTTGGTATCACCTTTAAACTCCACAGTACCAGCGTTAACAAAAGTTAAACTTGAATCAGCACCAGCATCATAATCATTTTCAAATGTTGTTGCTGCTGTGTTATTGATTACAGCAGCTTTTGCGAATACTTTCAAGGTGTCACCAAAATTAACATTACCTACACCATCTATTTGCAAGTTAGCTAATCTATTAGTATTGTTTTTACCAATACTTTTACCATCATCAGCACCAACAATCTTAACAACACCACCTAATCCAGCGTTATTTACTATGATTTTACCAATATCAGGACCAGTCTCAACGCTATTATTCAAAGTAATTGCTCTATCACCATCAGAAGTATCTATCTTGAATTCTAATGTTGAATCTTCGCCGAATTTATAAGTGGAATCTGCGGTTCTTGTAATACTCTCATTTACATCAAAAGTTAATTTCTTACCGCCGGCGATATCAAATACTTTGATATCAGCAAAACTTTTATTTTTAACCACTAAGTCTGTATGAACACCTAAAACAGAATTACCGTCACCACAACCTATAACAGCTGCATTTTTAAGAGTGATTGGGCCATTTGAGGCAGCTTGAATCCTCAACTCTGCACCTTTTCCATTAAAATCAATTTCGCCTAAGGCGTCATAATTATCTACAGGAATATCAAATCCGTTAACATTACCGCCAGCACCAGTCAAAGTTTCTACATAACCATCAACAAACTTTAACTTAAGAAGCGGATCAGCGTCAACACCAGCAGCAGAGTTATCAGCGTGAACTGCTCCAACCTGGGCAGTAGCTTCTTTAGTAGTATTATTATAAACACTACCTAAACGACCGCCTGTCACACCAATAGCTAAAGTTTTACCACCATGACCATATACGTTGAAAGAGCCTATGGCGCTTTCAACAGGACCAGTAGACAAATTAGCACCACCTACGCCATTAACCCTAGCATTGATAAAATTAAAATTGTCAGTGAATATACCAGCATTACCCTTAGGACCATTATGAAAACCAGGACCAGCATCACCGCCGAATATTGCATTATCTGCAGCTGGTCTTGAAAAGCTATCACCATCCGCCCCCATAGCATTAGTGCTTACGCCAGCAACAAAAGCGAAGGCAGATGCAGTAGCCAGTATTTTTTTAAAATTTGATTTTTTTATCATCTAAAATTCCTTATTTTATATTAATTTATAATTAAACCCTTGTGTTTTTTGCAATCGTAGTAATTACCTCGATGCAAGAAAACAAAACACGCTACTATATCATAGAAAAGAATTGCCTGAAGTGCAAGAGCTAAAAGGGCGCACAAAAAGTCAAGAATTTATGTGTTGTATTTATATCATAGTTGTTAATGTAAGATTAAGGCAACCCTTGCTGCGAAGTACTAAAGAACCTCGACGATTTTGAAAAAGAGGATATCTACAGCTCTTCTGTTTTAAATTCACTATATCCTTCGTAATAGTAGCTAACATCTATATTATTTATAAACAAAGTGCGATTATTAATTTGATCAGTTAATGCGCTTTTTAGTAAAGCTTTGATCTCTATATCCTTAACGACACTTCGCTCCATAGCTGACAAGTATTCTTCTTTATTTACCAAATTCCAGTCTATTACTTTTTTAATTTCCTTTTTTAAGATTAAATCTAACCAGATACGAGTAGCACGTCCATTTCCCTCTCTAAATGGATGAGCAATATTCATTTCAACATATTTTTCAATAATTTCATCGAAATCACCTTGGGGCATTTTATCAATATGCTGCAACGACTGTTTAAGGTACATAACAGGAGCAAAGCGAAAACTTCCTTTTGCTATATTCTCCTTTCTTAGCTTACCTGCAAAATAGTAAATCTCTTCAAATAAACACGCATGTATGAACGAAAGCCCTGAAAAAGTACCCACTTCTACTTTATCAATATCTCCGTTATCAAAAAGACGCCTTGCTTTTTGTTTGCTAATTTTTTCTTCTGCTTTAGATAGCTCTACCTGGTTTGTAATACTTAATTTATTTTCTAATATCATGCATTAACACCTTTTTTCAAAGAGTTATAATCCTCCTTAGATAGAATAACAGCATCACCTTCTGCGGAATGTATATGCATAGGGTTATGAGTATGCTTTGTTTCCTTAATTAATTGCTCTATACAATCATTAAACATGCTTGTAAAATTCTTTGCATCACAGTACTCAATGCCATACCTATTTGCAGAATATTCTATAAAATCAAGCTTGTT
>JAOMYS010000034.1 GCA_028372485.1 Rickettsiaceae bacterium
TTCTAATACATGATTGTTTTGTGTAAATACTCTTATATTATCTCGTCGATCTAGGTTATCTTCTGACTCGTCACCGCTGTCAATATTTAGTAATATCCTTTCGCCATCATTACCTCTTTCAAATTCAACTGTTGACGCTGTAATTTCTGTGCTGGATGATGATGTTTCAACGTCAGCGTTAGCATCTACATCTTCGTTACTCAATACTTCTTCTGCATTTGCCACCTCACCCTGGTTAGCACGCACAAGGTGCTGATTGATAATAGCTTCAAGGTTTTCTACAGTAATTTCTTGATTAGCAATAAACTCACCAAAGTCTCTTTGTTCATTCTCGTTCATCTGTATAATTCGCCCAAGAATTTGTTGCAACGCTTGATCGTTGTTTTGTCCTGGTGCAAAAATAGCATTTTGATTATTGACGAATCTATTGTCTAAAAAATTTTGCAAATAATCCTGAACATGTGTTTGGGGTATTTGTTGAATAGCTTGACGAATGAGATTCTCATTGAGCATTCCTAGTCTATTATCTAGTGCTACGGTTCTATTATTGAGAGCAATGAAATCTCTTGCAATGCGTTCTTGCACCAGAACAATCCCATTGTTTTGAATATTTGGAGCTATTATTTGTCCATTTCGATTATCCCTTTGGTGATTCTGATGACCATTAGCCATAATAGGTGCAGCAGCATTGTTGGGAATAAATGCTGGTGCATTTATGTTAAGACCAGCAGCCATCGCATCCATACTAACCATAATTATCATGTTGCTTGTAGCTAGTATAGCTAATCTGCTCATAGACTTTTTTAAGCTTTGGTCTTTATTATTTGTCGAGAGAAGAGTGTGATTGAAAACCTTGCGCATAAATCATATAAATAGTTAATTAATATTTAATATATTAACATAAATATTAATATATTTCAACTATATCTTATTACATTTCCATCATTTATGCAATCTAGATTATGCAGATTAAGTGAATGCTAGGTTATACCCAAACTGCAACCATTCTTTTAATTTTGAATATCGGTTAGAGCTTTTACAGCAATTCCAAATATGACTCAAAGGCCATGAATCAAGCACTAATGAAAATATGTTTTTCGTAGAGAAATAGCAAAAAAAGTAGCAATTTTAGTAGCAATCTTTAGAATCATATTAATATTAGTAATAAAGTTTAGTATACCCAATATGCGCTCTAAAAAACATTTAAGCTTTTCAGCAATTAGAGATATGATAACTGAGAAACTCTCAATAATAAAGGATACAAGAGCTGCCAATATTAGTAATTCTATAGTTGAAGTAATGCTATCTGGCTTAGCTTGTATGTATTACCAATCTCCGTCTTTACTAGAATTTCAACGACAGATGGAAACCCTAGAACAGCGTAATAACTTACGCAGTATGTTTAAGGTACAAAATTTACCAACAGATCAAGGCATGAGAAACGTAATAGACCAAGTTGATACAGACACAGCGTTCCGCCCAATATTTAAGGACCTATTTAATAAATTACAAAGGGGAAAACATTTAGAACAATATCAAACATTGCCCGGTAAATACTTACTGAATGTGGATGGAACTCAATATTTCAGCTCGAAAGAAGTTGCTTGTAAAAAGTGTCTAGTTAGAGGTAGTACCAAGAATCCATATAATTGTCATCAAGTGGTACAAGGCGCAATAGTGAAAGCTGGTTTGCGTCAAGTGATACCCGTTATGCCGGAGGAAATATGCGCCCAAGACGGAGAGGAAAAAGTAGATTGCGAAACCAATGCTTTTAAACGATTTCTTAAAAAATTTAGAAAAGATCATGATAAGTTAGGAATAATTGTTAATGCAGATGCATTATATGCAACAACTCCTATCATTGAAACGATCCATAGCTACAATGCTAATTATATTTTCAAAATAGAGGCCGCTAATCACAAAACATTAATGAATAATGTAAATTCCGTTGCCAAATCAAGGTTGGAGACTACAAGTCTTAGAAATAACAAATTAATCATTGAATGGGTTAATGATGTTGAATTATTTAGCAGCACCAAGAAAAGAACCAACTATATAGAAGCTTGGGAGTTAGTTCCTCAAAAGGATGGTACTATTAAAGGCCAGTATTACGGAAAATGGATTAGCGATTTAAAAATTACAACAGACACTGCAAAAACTATATTAGACGGAGCAAGAGCTCGTTGGAAAATTGAAAATGAGTGCTTTAATAGCTTAAAGAATCATGGCTATAACATAACTCATAACTATGGTCATGGCTCTAATAACCTCTGCTATAATATGTATAATTTTACTTTGTTGGCCTTTACTATGCATCAAATACACCTATTAACAGATAAGTTATTTCAAGAAATGCGAGGTAGGTTTAGTCGGTTAGGTGCTTTATGGGAAAGAATAAGAAACGCTGTTGAATTTTTCTTTTTTCCTTCGATGGAAATATTATGGGAAGTGTTAGCTTTGAAAAGAAAATATGAACCACCACCAATTTAAATCAAATAAAAATAACTACTAATATGGGTTAAATTACAGAAGTGGGGCAAACGCGAACTGGAAACACGAATTTGGCCTGATTTTGGCTAAAATTTGGTATTTTTCAAAAAATTATCTTATTGAAAACTCACGCAAATCATTTACCCATTCCTTATCAGTCATATATCTAGAGGATGATTTTACCTTGCCAAAACTGCTCGCATAATAAGCATTACACGTTGCAAATTATATTAAGTCATCGCATAATTGGTATTTTTATGGTAGATTATCATGTTAAAAACTAATCGCATAACTATTTATGGCTAAAAACATTCAAATCAAGCAATATATTGTCTATCAAAAATCAGCGGATAAATCTGTGGCAACCTTGGCAAGCTATCGGAGTGATTTGATTCAGTTTGCAGTTTGGTTTGAAAAAATTAATAATACAGAAATGAATTTACATCATATTACGCCAACAGACGTGCGCCAGTATAAGCAACATTTGATTGATTCAAATTTCAGGCCTCAAACAATAAATCGACGATTATTGTCGTTGAAATATTTTTTAGAATGGGGGTGGGATAGTAAAAAGATAAAGTATCGTTTTCCATTACCACAAACCGTAAAACAAGCTCAAGCAACTCCTAAATGGTTAACCAGAATTGAACAAAATCAGTTACTACGTTGTGTAGAACGCTCAGGTAAGGTAAGGGATATTGCTATTGTAAGGATTTTAATGAATACCGGTTTGCGTGTCAGCGAATTATGTAGTCTTAGATGGGCACATGTTGTAATGAGTGAGCGTAAAGGTAAGTTATTAGTAAATGCAGGAAAAGGAGAAAAATATCGTGAAGTTCCTCTGAATAAAGATGCTCGCCATGCGTTTTTTGAGTTAGGATACAAAGCTTATGCTGGCAAGGATGAATTTGTATTTATCGGTCAGCGCGGTGCTTTATCACCTAGGGGTGTTCAACTTATGCTAAAAAGATTGAATCTTCCGAAGGAACTTGAGATAATATCACCACATCAATTTAGGCATACTTTCTGTAAAAATCTGGTTAATGCAGGAGTTAATTTGGAAAAAGTAGCTGTACTTGCAGGGCATGAGAGATTAGACACCACAAAGTTATATTGTCATCCATCTTTCACTGATCTTAGTGAGGCTGTGGAACAAATAGGAGAATTTGACTAATGCGCTTGATAGACATTCTGCCCGCTTATGAGATTAGAGCATTCGATAATCCACCAGCATTATCACGTGATGATCAAATATATTATTTTAAAATAGATGAGGTAGCAAGAGAGTTGCTAAAGGGCATCAAAGATGGTCATAACAAAATTGGTTTCTTATTGCAGTACGGATATTTTAAAGCAAGTGGAAAATTTTATACCAAAAGCACATTCAAAACTGGAGATGTTAAATTTGTTGCAAAAGCAGTTGGAGTTAGTGTCTACAAGGATTCTGTATCTAAATATATCGACCGCACACGCCAAAAACACAGACTATTGATTCTTGAGAATTGCGGTCACATAGAGTTTACCTGTGCTGAGAAATTACTTAAAGAAATGGTAGAAAATTTAGTTGCACAGCAGATGCATCCGCGCAAATTATTCTATTTGCTAATTGAAGAGTTGCGCAATAGACGGATTGAAATACCAAGTTATGATAAGGTAACCAGAATCATCACAGAAGAATTTAGTGTTTTTGAAAAAAAGGTTTTGCAAACTGTAGCAAATGTCATAACTCTGAGCCAGCAAGAAGCATTGGATCATATCATTGGTACTGATGGTGAATATTATCAACGCTCGTTACTTACGAGACTCAAAACCATCAACCAATCCCTAAGGCCTGGACAAATCAAGCATGGAATGCAGAACTTTCTTATAGTCAAAAAGTTATTTCAGGAAGTGCGGTCAGTAATAGAAGCATTAGATTTATCACTTGATGCAACCAAATATTATGCTCAGTGGGTAGTCAAAGCAAAAGTAACACAAATTGCTGAGATAGTAGATTCCCGTAAAAGATATTTATACCTTGTCGCATTTATTGACCATTATCACAAAATTTGGCAAGATACACTGGTTGACATGCTGCTAAAAAATGTGCAGCAGCAGTTAAACAAGGCCGACAAGCAGTTGAACAACCTAGTAAAAGAAAAAATTCCTGATAAAAACAGATGGGCTAGCTCTGTATTGTCAGGCTTTGATAATACTAGGACAACGGTTGATGCAGTAAGAGAAACACTACATGATAATTCTTTGAATAATGACCAAAAGATTGAGAAATTATATCAAATCGTCCCTAAAGAAAACATTAACCCGGTATTAAATCAAGCAGTTTCAGATGCAGAAAAACTTGAAGAACAACTCAGCAATGAGAAAACACAGATAGATCAATTAGATATCTTATCGTCTCTTTCCAGAAAATTACAAAATCGTGTAGCTGATATTATAAAACAGCTAGAGTTTGAAGTAAGCAATGACAGTGATTCACTTCATTCAGCGTTGGTTTATTACCAAACAGAGAAGAATATTACGGCGTCAGCTCCAGGTACATTTTTAGAAGATCATGAACGTAAAGCAGTTTATAGAAATGGTGAGTTTAATGTATCGCTGTATAAAGCGATTCTGTTTTGTAAAGTAGCAGGTGCAATTAAATCCGGTCAGATAAGTCTAGTACATTCTTATCGTTATTTAGCTATTGATTCGTATTTAATTGATGAAGATGATTGGACAAAAAATAAACACACCTTTACCGCAAACCTTGGTTTACCTGAGAATGCCAAGCAACTTCTAACTACGCTTCGTGGACTATTGGATAAACAATATATTGATGTTAATCAGAGAATTATTAATAAGGACAATAAATACGTTACCGTTAAAAAGGATGGGACACACTCAGTATATACACCTGCTGCTTCAAAGCCGAACTATGATGCAATATCAATGATTATCGGTAAAGACAAATATGTGCCTATTCTACAAATGATGGCAGAAATGAATGACTTGTCTAAATTTACATCAGACTTTAAACATCATAAAATCAAAGACGCAAAGGCAAAACCTGATAACGAAATATTTTATGCCGGGATCTTTGCTTTGGGTAGTAACATTGGTTTACATAAACTCGCAAGTACAGCCGTAGGGATCAGCTACAATACTTTATCAAATGCTGTTAATTGGTATTTTTCATTGGAAAATCTGCATATGGTGAACCAAACACTGGTAGGTATCATGACAAAATTATGGTTGCCGGACAAGTTTAAGCGTGAAAACAAGCTATTGCACACATCCAGTGACGGACAAAAACAATCGGTGTCAGTAGAATCATTGAACGCTAATTATTCCTATAAATATCACGGCAACGGTAAAGGCGTGAATGTATACAGATTTATAGATGAACGCGGAATCCTCTTTCATACTAGTGTATTCAGTAGCTCTGAACGTGATGCTGCATATGTTATTGATGGTTTACTGCACAATGAAGTCATTCAAAGTGATATGCACTCAACAGATACACATGGCTACACAGAGATGATTTTTGCGGTGTCACACCTAATTGGTGTAACATTTGCACCTAGAATAAAAGATGTTGCATCACAAAATCTGGTAAGCTTTGGTAAAATTAAATCCCAATTAGCTAACGACAATTATCCAGTCAGACCTGCGTATTATGTCAAAGAGGACAAAATAATCAAAAATTGGGATAATATATTACGGTTGGTTGCAACCATAATGCTTAGGAAACATCGTGCATCAGTAATCTTGAAAAGGTTGAGCGCTTATACCAATCAACATCCTCTACAAGAAGCATTAAAAGAGTTTGGTAGAATTATCAAATCTATCTTTGTATTGAAATATATTGATGATGTCACTTGGCGGCAAATTATTGAAAAACAACTAAACAAAGGAGAATTAGCCAATAAGTTTGGTTCTGCCATTTCATTTGCAGGTGAAGAAGTCACTGAAGCTTACCGAGATGATCAAGAAATATCCGCCATGTGCAAGACAATTATCCAGAATATCATTATTCTTTGGAATTATATTGAACTTACAAAAATAATTATGCGATCAGATAATGATGACAGAAAGGCAATATTAGAAAGTATTATCAATGCTTCAATACTAACATGGCAGCATGTCAATTTACATGGAACATACGATTTTAGCAATTTATCAGCAGCAAATGACCAAGATTACCCATTAAATGAGGTGATTAACTTTAAATCTGCATGAACTACATGTAATGCTTATTATGCGAGCAGTTTTGGCAAGGTAAAATCATCCTCTAGATATATGACTGATAAGGAATGGGTAAATGATTTGCGTGAGTTTTCAATAAGATAATTTTTTGAAAAATACCAAATTTTAGCCAAAATCAGGCCAAATTCGTGTTTCCAGTTCGCGTTTGCCCCACTTCTGTAATTTAACCCATATTAGTAGTTATTTTTATTTGATTTAAATTGGTGGTGGTTCATATTTTCTTTTCAAAGCTAACACTTCCCATAATATTTCCATCGAAGGAAAAAAGAAAAATTCAACAGCGTTTCTTATTCTTTCCCATAAAGCACCTAACCGACTAAACCTACCTCGCATTTCTTGAAATAACTTATCTGTTAATAGGTGTATTTGATGCATAGTAAAGGCCAACAAAGTAAAATTATACATATTATAGCAGAGGTTATTAGAGCCATGACCATAGTTATGAGTTATGTTATAGCCATGATTCTTTAAGCTATTAAAGCACTCATTTTCAATTTTCCAACGAGCTCTTGCTCCGTCTAATATAGTTTTTGCAGTGTCTGTTGTAATTTTTAAATCGCTAATCCATTTTCCGTAATACTGGCCTTTAATAGTACCATCCTTTTGAGGAACTAACTCCCAAGCTTCTATATAGTTGGTTCTTTTCTTGGTGCTGCTAAATAATTCAACATCATTAACCCATTCAATGATTAATTTGTTATTTCTAAGACTTGTAGTCTCCAACCTTGATTTGGCAACGGAATTTACATTATTCATTAATGTTTTGTGATTAGCGGCCTCTATTTTGAAAATATAATTAGCATTGTAGCTATGGATCGTTTCAATGATAGGAGTTGTTGCATATAATGCATCTGCATTAACAATTATTCCTAACTTATCATGATCTTTTCTAAATTTTTTAAGAAATCGTTTAAAAGCATTGGTTTCGCAATCTACTTTTTCCTCTCCGTCTTGGGCGCATATTTCCTCCGGCATAACGGGTATCACTTGACGCAAACCAGCTTTCACTATTGCGCCTTGTACCACTTGATGACAATTATATGGATTCTTGGTACTACCTCTAACTAGACACTTTTTACAAGCAACTTCTTTCGAGCTGAAATATTGAGTTCCATCCACATTCAGTAAGTATTTACCGGGCAATGTTTGATATTGTTCTAAATGTTTTCCCCTTTGTAATTTATTAAATAGGTCCTTAAATATTGGGCGGAACGCTGTGTCTGTATCAACTTGGTCTATTACGTTTCTCATGCCTTGATCTGTTGGTAAATTTTGTACCTTAAACATACTGCGTAAGTTATTACGCTGTTCTAGGGTTTCCATCTGTCGTTGAAATTCTAGTAAAGACGGAGATTGGTAATACATACAAGCTAAGCCAGATAGCATTACTTCAACTATAGAATTACTAATATTGGCAGCTCTTGTATCCTTTATTATTGAGAGTTTCTCAGTTATCATATCTCTAATTGCTGAAAAGCTTAAATGTTTTTTAGAGCGCATATTGGGTATACTAAACTTTATTACTAATATTAATATGATTCTAAAGATTGCTACTAAAATTGCTACTTTTTTTGCTATTTCTCTACGAAAAACATATTTTCATTAGTGCTTGATTCATGGCCTTTGAGTCATATTTGGAATTGCTGTAAAAGCTCTAACCGATATTCAAAATTAAAAGAATGGTTGCAGTTTGGGTATAACCTAGCATTCACTTAATCTGCATAATCTAGATTGCATAAATGATGGAAATGTAATAAGATATAGTTGAAATATATTAATATTTATGTTAATATATTAAATATTAATTAACTATTTATATGATTTATGCGCAAGGTTTTCAATCACACTCTTCTCTCGACAAATAATAAAGACCAAAGCTTAAAAAAGTCTATGAGCAGATTAGCTATACTAGCTACAAGCAACATGATAATTATGGTTAGTATGGATGCGATGGCTGCTGGTCTTAACATAAATGCACCAGCATTTATTCCCAACAATGCTGCTGCACCTATTATGGCTAATGGTCATCAGAATCACCAAAGGGATAATCGAAATGGACAAATAATAGCTCCAAATATTCAAAACAATGGGATTGTTCTGGTGCAAGAACGCATTGCAAGAGATTTCATTGCTCTCAATAATAGAACCGTAGCACTAGATAATAGACTAGGAATGCTCAATGAGAATCTCATTCGTCAAGCTATTCAACAAATACCCCAAACACATGTTCAGGATTATTTGCAAAATTTTTTAGACAATAGATTCGTCAATAATCAAAATGCTATTTTTGCACCAGGACAAAACAACGATCAAGCGTTGCAACAAATTCTTGGGCGAATTATACAGATGAACGAGAATGAACAAAGAGACTTTGGTGAGTTTATTGCTAATCAAGAAATTACTGTAGAAAACCTTGAAGCTATTATCAATCAGCACCTTGTGCGTGCTAACCAGGGTGAGGTGGCAAATGCAGAAGAAGTATTGAGTAACGAAGATGTAGATGCTAACGCTGACGTTGAAACATCATCATCCAGCACAGAAATTACAGCGTCAACAGTTGAATTTGAAAGAGGTAATGATGGCGAAAGGATATTACTAAATATTGACAGCGGTGACGAGTCAGAAGATAACCTAGATCGACGAGATAATATAAGAGTATTTACACAAAACAATCATGTATTAGAA
>JAOMYS010000035.1 GCA_028372485.1 Rickettsiaceae bacterium
ATGAAGGTGGATTAGGTAGAGAAATTGGTAAAAGGGTGTTGTCTAAAACATCAGCATTAGCTGATCTCAGTGCCAAATGTGTAATTGGCAGTGGTAATATACAAGTTACACCAGAAATTCATGCTGGTGTGGATTATGCATTCACTGTAAAAAATTCTGATACAGTGATAACTATCTTTGAAGGTATAGATCCAATTATTACTCAAGCAGCGAAATCACCTAAAGAGCATTATAATTTTGGTGCATCTGTTTCTATCATTGGTCAGACTAACTAAATATGAATTATCTGCAGGATATGATTTCGGTATGTCTAAAAAATTCCAATCTCATACTGTTACTTTGAAAGCAAAGATCAGTTTCTAAGACAACCTAAACTACTATAGTCAAATGATCGGCAGAGATTTTGCCAATTCCACCAATAGCAATTGGGTGATTTATAGCCCCATGCCCAACTCCCTTGGTTTTATAGCTCGGAATATGAGTCAAATATCTATTGGCAAAATCCGTTATGCTTGAGTCAATATGCTTATCTGAATTTGTAAAATCTCCAAAAACTACCGCCTTTACCTTTTTGAATAACCCAGAATTATGCATATGAAGCAGATGGCGATGGATTTCATAGCCCTTCTCATTTATATCTTCTAGGAATAAAATTTTATCATCAAAGATAGGATGTAGCTTCGTTCCGATCAAATTACAGATCATCGTTAGATTTCCGCCTATCATTTCACCTGAAATATTAGCATTATTAGAAATATGATTTAACGAAGTAAGATCAAAAGTTACTTCATTTCCTTCAAGGACAGAAATGACTTCCCTTATCATATCTTCTTGATTTGCATCCATAGCCCCATGTATAGATGGAAGTTTATAATGCTGATTAAATAAAAAATGAAGAGCTGTTATGTCGCTAAAACCTATCAAGATTTTAGGGCATGATGGAACTATATTAAGACAATCAAATGCTATTTCTAAAGAGCCGTATCCACCACGAAAAGCCCAAATGATCTTAACGTCAGTATCTTTAATTGCATCTTGTAATTGACGTAATCTTTCTTCTTTTGAAGATGAGAAATATCCCAAAGAATTTTTGTTATCAAATATTTTATTATTATAAGAGCAATTAAAGCCATGATTTTTGAGCAAAGATACCATCTTATCAAGCCTATTCATGCTTTGCTCTATATCTATAGAGCCAGATAAATCATTCACTCCTGAGCTAGGTGCTATGATTGCTATTTTGTCCTTATTCTTATCAAAGCTAATTAGGTTCTTAGTCATCGCCAACCTTTAATGCTGCTATAAAGGCAGATTGAGGAATTTCAACATTACCAACATTACGCATCCTCTTCTTACCAGCTTTTTGCTTTTCAAGTAGCTTACGTTTTCTTGATACATCTCCGCCGTAACATTTAGCAAGAACATCCTTTCTCATAGCCTTGACATTTTCTCTTGCGATGATCTTACCACCTATTGCAGCTTGTACCGCTATCTGGAATAATTGCCGTGGTATTAGACCTTTTAAACGTTTACAAAGCTCACGTCCACGAAACTCTGCACGCATTTTATGTACAATGGTAGAAAGCGCATCAACAGGCTCGCTATTTACCAAGATACTTAATTTAACAAGATTTCCTTCTTCGTACCCATCCATTTCCCAATCGAAACTTGCATATCCTTTAGTACAACTTTTTAAACGATCGTAAAAATCAAAAACAATTTCATTTAATGGTAATTTATAAATCAACATAATACGACCCGAGATATACCTCATATCTACCTGAACACCACGCTTATCTGTACATAGTGCAAGAACTGATCCTAGATACTCTTCAGGCACCATAATTGTTGCTTTGATCCACGGCTCTAGCATTGAGTCTATAGTTTGTACGTCGGGAAAATCAGCAGGATTATGAATTTCTATCTGCTCTTGACCCCTAATATTGATTTTATAAATAACACTTGGAGCTGTAGTTATCAGATCAAGGTCAAATTCACGATCTAATCTTTCTTGTATGATCTCAAGGTGCAGTAATCCTAGAAAACCACAACGAAAACCAAAACCAAGTGCGCTTGAGCTCTCAGTTTCAAATTCAAGACTTGCATCATTTAAATGTAACTTTTCAAGAGAATCTTTTAGAGACTCAAATTCAGATGCATCAGATGGGTATAAACCACAAAATACTACAGGTAAATTTGGTTTAAACCCAGAAAGCATTTCGATTTGCTGCTTATTATCTTCTGCGATAGTATCACCAACCTTGCAATCTGCAACCTTCTTTATGGAAGCAGTGAAGAAGCCGAGCTGACCTTCCTCTAGAGAATCACACATCACTTTCTTAGGAGTAAAATATCCAACATTCTCTACATGATATGTCTTCTGAGTAGAGAGCATTTTGATCTTCATATTTTTCTTAAGTGAGCCTTGAAAAACACGTACTAAAATAATGACTCCAAGATACTGATCATACCAGCTATCTACAAGCAAGGCTTTTAGTGCATCTGGACATTGCGCTTCAAGAAAATTATTTTTAGGTGCAGGAAGGCGAGTAACAATCGCTTCAAGCACGTCTTCTATTCCAATACCAGTTTTCGCAGATATCATTAAAGCATTGCTAGCATCTATGCCTATAACATCTTCTATCTGCTCTTTTACCATATCTGGCTCTGAAGCAGGCAAGTCTATCTTATTTAGTACAGGGACGATTTCATGATTGTTATCAATAGCCTGATACACATTTGCAAGTGTCTGAGCTTCCACTCCTTGGCTTGCATCCACTACCAATAATGACCCCTCACAAGCAGCGAGTGATCTACTGACCTCGTAAGAAAAATCCACATGGCCAGGTGTGTCCATCAAATTAAGGCAATATGCGTTCCCATCCTTTGCCTTATATTGAAGCCTTACTGTTTGAGCCTTAATCGTAATCCCACGTTCACGTTCAATGTCCATAGAATCTAGAACCTGCTGGCTCATTTCTCGAGTTTGTAAGCCACCACAATATTCTATTAAGCGATCCGCCAATGTTGATTTTCCATGATCAATATGCGCTATAATGGAAAAATTCCTGATAAATTTTGTTATTTCACTCATGAAAATCTTATATAAATCTACAAAGAAAAACTATATAGTGAAATATCATTTTGAGGTAGTAAAAATGCGTGCAGAAATTGAAAATCTTAAAAATCAAATAGAGCAGTCTTTAATATTGCTCAGGAGGTCTCTTTGACCCAGATAGTACTAGAAAACGCATAGCAGAGCTTGAGCAATTATCCATTGCACCAAATTTTTGGGATGATCAGCAAAGGGCAAGCACTCTTTTGAAAGAAAAAAATATGCTAGAAAGAGTTGTTGAATCATATGATCAGATCAATGATGGGCTTAGTGAGAATTTTGATCTTGCCATTATAGCAGAAGATGAAAATGATGATGAAATGCTAGATCAAATCCAGAAAGAACTTGAAATAATAGTAATTGCTGCAGAAAAGCTTGAAACTGAATGTTTGTTTTCCGGTGAAGCAGATGGAAATAATTGTTTCTTAGAAATTAATGCTGGTGCTGGTGGAACTGAAAGCCATGACTGGGCATCAATGATGATGCGTATGTATCTCAGATTTGGAGAAAGAATGGGATTCAAAACTGAAATAGTCAACATTATATCTGGTGAAGAAGCTGGTATAAAATCATGCTGCATAAAGTTCAAAGGCGAAATGGCATATGGATGGCTTAAAACTGAGTCTGGCGTTCATCGCTTGGTACGCATATCACCTTTTAATGCAGCGGGAAAACGCATGACAAGCTTTGCGTCTTGCTGGGTATATCCTGAAGTAGATGATAATATTGATATCGCTATTGAGGATAAAGACTTGCGCATCGATACTTACAGAGCATCAGGTGCAGGAGGGCAGCATGTTAACACAACAGACTCTGCCATCCGTATTACGCATATTCCCACCAACATTGTGGTGCAATGCCAAAATGACAGATCACAACATAGAAATAAAGCAGAAGCAATGCAGATGCTAAAAGCAAGATTATTTGAACTTGAGCTTCAAAAAAAGAATGAGGAGGTAGATAAGCAAAATGCTGCTAAGACTGATATTGGGTGGGGTCATCAGATCAGGTCTTATGTTTTGCAACCATATCAGATGGTAAAAGATTTGCGAACTAACTATGAAACAAGTAATTCGTCCAAAGTGCTTGACGGGGACTTAGAAAAATTCGTCTCAGCATCACTCGCTGCTAAAGCAGGGCAATCAAGATGAAAGATTTAACAGACAAAAAGATAGGAATATTGGGGCTTGGAATAAGCGGAATATCTAGTTTTGAATTTTTACGGCCTATCGCTAAAGAAATAATATGCTGGGATGATAGAAGCCCAGAGAAATTAGATGATGAATTTATGATTCCACTATCTGATAAAAAATGGCAAGAATTAGATGTGATTATAATAAGCCCTGGAATACCAAATTCTCACGATATATTTTCGTTAGCTCACAAGCATAACATATTGATTTCCTCGGATATTGAAATTTTTCTGAAGCATAATTCAGATAGCAAAATTATCGCTATAACTGGTACTAATGGCAAGAGTACGACAACTAGCCTTATACATCATATCCTGTTAAAGAATGATATGGATTATCACATGGGGGGCAACATTGGAAAACCCGTATTGTCTCTTCCTCAGCGCAAAGAAGGATACGTAATAGAGCTATCTTCATTTCAACTAGATTTGCTACAAGAGCTTAACCCTGATATCTCTGTGCTACTCAACATTACTCCAGATCATACTGATAGGTATAGCACTAATACAGAGTATTGCGATTCAAAGAAAAAGATTTTGTCAAAAAATGGTATCAACATAATTGGCACTAGTAGCAAGGATTCCTGTAATATTTATGAAAATCTAAGATCGGAAGGAGAGAAAAGGCTTATTCCTATAGGAAAAAAATATAAAAATTTGTCATTCTGTAAATCCGAAACATCTATATGTGAAGATTATACGGAATCTCAAAAAATAGGAATCAGTTGCACTTCAAATCTATTAGTTGATAATTTTTTTGATAAAATATCCTATGATATAGAACCGGTTAAAAGCCTTATAGGAACTCACAATCAGGAAAATATTGCAGCAAGCTTTGCAGTATGCAGATCAGTCGGAATAATGGGGGAAGATATAATAAAACATCTCCCTTCATTTCAATCTCTTAAGCACAGGATGCAATTTTTGGGGGCATGCCAAAATATGCATTTTTATAATGATAGTAAGGCAACAAATACAGATGCAGCAGCAGCCTCCCTCTCATCACTTGATAATGTCCTCTGGCTTGCAGGTGGAGTATTCAAAGAAAAAGATTTATCTGCTTTAGATGCTGCGATTAAAAACATCACAAAAGCTTATATCTTTGGTAAGAGCAAACGGCTGTTTGCTGATTATCTGAAAGATAATCATGTAGAATATGAAGTGCACGATACTATGGAAGACGCATTTCGTGCTGCAACTCACGATGTTATTAATTCCGATAAAATAAGGAAAACACTACAATATAACATATTGCTTGCTCCCGCTTGTAGCTCTTTTGACCAATTTAGGAATTTTGAAGAAAGAGGAAATAGCTTTATAGAATTTTATAAAAAAAGTATTACTATGCAATAATTTCCCCAACATGTCATCTCGCATGCGAGCTCTTTGCGAGTTATACGAGATCTCTAAGGCATAGAGGTTGATTTTATAGTAATGAGATTCCGTATAGCTTCCTTAGCAGTCGCTTACGGAATGATGCCGTGGGAAAATCACGTGCGGAATGACAAAATCCTGAGTTATCCAAGCGTGCCGTTTCAAGAACAGAAATTCTCGCCTATAAAGCGAAGATGATCTGCACGCAAGCAACTGTTGATTGACACAAATGAGGTGGGGTGATAACATTTTTAACATCAATTAGGAATGATTTAGATGTCAAAAACTACTACGCATAACAAAAAAAACTTAAGTTACGATACGAATGATAACACGGAACACTGCCTCGATTTACAAAAACAAGACTCTCTTCCAGAAGGGAAAAGTAAATTAGAAATGATATTGCACAGTGTAAAATTTTCTCCTCTTGTTGAGTCTGTTCAGCTTTCATTGAAAAATCCTATAAATGCAGAATTTATATTAGATCATTTGTTGAAAAGTAAGGACAAGAGCATCTCTTTCGATAAGCCTTTTAAAGATAAATTAACAAAATTAGATGAAGAAATTCTTTCTAAAAATAAAGTGATAAAAGATAAAAAGGAGCAAATTCAGCCTATAGATATCAAAGAGATGAAAGTGATGCCAGATGGTATAAAAAAGCTTTTCCAATATTTAAGTGGAGTAGATCCATTAATACTAAAGAAAAAGGCTGATAAGGGTTTTATTATTAAAGAAAAACTAGATACTGAGTCTATTGCAGTGTTGTTGAAGGCTTTAGAGCTTAAAAAATACAACTCATTGATATTAGAATATGATCATACTGATCTTATAGAAGTTATTGGTTTATTAGAAAATTTTCCTTTTATATCGTCACTAACTATTAGTAGCTTTCTAGAAGAACCCTTGAATGAAGAATTTGTAGAGAATTTTATAGAAGGAATATCTAAAACTGGTATCAATAATCTGGTTATGGATAAAAGAGCTTTTTCTCAAAATGATCAATTGATTTTATTTACGGAGGATTTACTCAAAGACACAAAAATATCATTTAGCTGGTTGAGTGAAGCAGAAGTTCTTATCCAGGAAAAAGATGATGAGAATGAATCATTTTTTGGAGATCCACCATTAAATCAGAGCTTTACAGTGAATCCTACTGGAGATTATGAATATAACGATGATTATCTGACAGATACAGAGCAATAATCTCTGTTTAATATCGTTATTTTTTTGATTTGTATAAATCTTTTTCAGTTATAGAAAGAATCCAGTCTGTGAGTTTTGCTTCATCCTTCATATTGCCCTCATAGATTTTCAAAGGTACTAATGACTTTTGGAAATCACATTCAGAACATATATTTATTGACATAGGGTAGAAAAAATCAAAGTTACCGCTAGGAGATAATACTTGTTTTGCTGATGAATAAGCTCCTTGCAAGGCTGTCTCTTGACCTATATGTACCACATTTGGCATTTGTGTTATTTCTTTTACAAAATTCCAACAAGTGCTTCTACAAAAATGATCTGTAAGTACGTAGATCTTAGCATGAAATGCGCTGCTATCTTTATTAGTATAAAGATTTTCCTGATCTTGGTATATGCTCCATTTTTTTAAGAAAAAATCCTTACCTTTTTTTAATAATGAAAGATAAGCCTTATTTGCATGTTCGTCGTAAGTAGTTTTAAATTCTTCAAAATTATTTGGGCTCACCCTTAGTTTCTTTTTCCACTCAGTATTGTACTGATGTTTCTCTCCTAATGAAGAAATGAATTCATCTCCCCATAAATTACGAATGATTGGCCTTGACCATTTTGATGCACCACCAAGGTTTCCTCTCATATCAAATAATATATAATCTTCTTTTGCTAGTTTATTTTTAAGTCTTTCAAGCATTTTTATATAATATTCTTCTTCTTTAGGCGTGGGGGAAAAGTTGGGAATTCTGATCCATACACCTCGTGATACTTTTTCTACTTTGAATTTCTTGGTAAAATCTGGCTGTCGTTCTTCTTTTGCTGCCATTAACGCAGAACCCGTAAGAGGGGTGTATTTTAGCTCTGTTTTAATAGAGTTATCGCCATGCTTAGTAGTGATATTATATATTATCGGTTTGAACTTATTACCATCTATTATTAATGTGTAAATGCTGGCGCCTTTTAGCGCTATCTCAGATTCATTATTAGCATAGAAAGGCTTTACAAAATCTTGATAGTAAGTTTCTATATCCATTTTATTTACAAGAGTAATTGGATCTCCTACATTTATATCACTCAGATGCTTCAACTTATTATTTTTGTATAATATATAATGTTCATACCCTTTACGTATGCTCAAGATACCAGGGTATTTTTCTTCTGGAAGTGCTACCTTGCCTCTAATGCTAATATGAGCATTATCAAATCCATTAATGTAGTATTTCATTGCATAATAACAATCACTCTCATCATCAATATCATTTATTAACTCTAGAGTGTTTTCATATCCTTTATCAAGCCATGTATGAAATGATTTATCAGATTTATTAGCATATGTTGCCGAGTTCTCTTGAAGAGAGGTGCGTAAATAGTTTAAGTCTTTTTTGCATGATGTAATATAACCTTCTCTTTTCTGGTTATTATCTGCATTTGTAAAATTTGAATATGATAATAAGATTCCAATTAATAATTGATTCAATAGCTTCATAAAATATCTACCTGCTTATCTTATAGTAAAATTATACATCAATATTTAGAAAGGTCTTTATATATAATTTATTAATTATGAAATTTTTAATAAGTTAGGTAAAATAGATATAGTGTAAGGGTCTTGATAGGGAATGAAGATGACTAAATCTAAAAGTGATGCAGAAGAAAAAGTCAAAATTAAAGAAAGACAAAATTATGAAAATCATAAGAAGGGGTTATTTTCTACTATTACATCTTTAGCTCAAGATCATGATAACTTAGATAAAGTAGTAAAATCTGTAATTACTGGTGCAAAAATACCAAAGATGGGTACAGCAAAAATTGCTTGGAAAAACAAGGGAGTTTTATTAGATGCTCTTTTTTATATTAGAGAATATAAAAAACTAAATAGTAAAGAAGAGGAATCATTTTTTCTTAAATTATTAGGCGATAAAGATACTCCGGAGCTGATAAAAAGTAACTCGCATGATGTGAAGCTATGGATAGATTCTGTAGCTAGCACTGTTGTACAAGACAATTTTGATAAATCTCAAAAGAAAATAAAAAATCCTAAGGGTGTTGTAGATGCTAATAGTGAGATCAACTCACTTTCACTTAAATTATCAGAGAAGAAAGAGAAGTTAAAAAAT